>NZ_JAJQRC010000014.1:0-61195 GCF_046533115.1 Treponema sp. TIM-1 | reverse complement strand
ATTCCCTTATTCGCCTTCTTCGCCTTTGTGGTCAAATTCTCTTCCCGTCTCTTCCTCTTCGTTCGTGGTGTTCGAGTGGTTCGTGGTTAATCCTATTCTTCCTGCTACCAGCTCTACGATTTCCTTACTCGGAACAGGGCCCGCCAAAAAAGAGCTCCTCCAAAAAGGCCGCGGCCCCTTCTTCCGCGTTGGAACCGATCCGGAGATCCGCGGCGGCCAGTACCGGGGGTTTGGCATTGGCGGGGGCGGCGGAAAATCCCGCGATTTCGAACAGGGGGAGGTCGTTTTCTTCATCCCCCAGGGCGATAAGCTCCCCGGAACTAAGCCCCAGATGGTCCATGGCCAGTTTGAGCCCCCGGCCCTTGGAAACTCCGGGGGCCATCACCTCCAAAAAGGAAACATAGGTCCGGGTCATATAGATCTTCCCGCCGAATTGTTCGGCCAGGAGGGGCCGGATGATGTCCTGTTGGGCAGGAGCGGTGATGAACATCCCCTTAATACAGCCCGGACAGCCCGGATCCGCCAGCGCTTCCTTTAAATCACCGATTACCGCATCTATGCCGGTATGGTTCCGGTACAAAGCGGTTTCCTCACCCCGGTACTCGGCCACCAGCCGGTCCCCGGGCCGATCCCGGGTGCCGGGAAAATAGATCTGATAATAAAGGCCCATTTTGCGGGAAAGATCCACACAAAAATTCGCCGTATCCTTGTCCAGCAGGGAGAGGTGCAGGATCCGTTCTCCGGGCATATCCGCCACCTTGGCCCCGTTAAAGTACACCATGGGCCCCCGGGCGTCCAGCGCGGCCCGGTACGGCTCAGCCCCGGCCACGGAACGCCCCGTGCAGAGGATCACGGCGATTCCCCGGCTTAAACAAGCCTTGAGTACCCGGAGGGTGCGGCCGCCGAGGCGGGCATCCGGGGTTAGGACGGTTCCGTCCAGATCCAGCGCCAGGGCCTTAATCCGGTCCGGATCAATTTTTATCGTGTCTTGCATAAATAGAATTTACAGTAGATTAAAACTTTCTCATAGACCCGGAAGTTTTTTTCATGTATAGTGAGATTATGAAAATAAAACGGAGCTGGCTCCTTAGAATTGTCGCGGGAATAGGCGTTTTTATCATCCTGTACAGTCTTATCCGGCACTTTTCCGGGTTCAGCTTTGGGGAGCGGGCGGAAAAGTATATGTTTGATACCCTTACCTTTGTTGCCCTGGGGGTTTTTATATACAATCGGAAACTGGCCGCCGATGAAGCCCGGGAAAAAAAGGCGGGAGAACAGCAGGTAGAAGATCAGAATCCCCCGGCTTAAGAAGTTGTCCCTATTCCGTTTGCCGAGGAGATATTTATCATGAGGACCATCCGGTGAGTAAAAAATTCATAGCCGGGATACTGGTGTTATTATTTTTCCGGATTTTTCTTTTTGCCCGGGATGTGGAGATCGTGGTGGAAGATGGCGATCTGGAACTTCCCCTGGAGGGGGCGGTGATCCTATCCTGGGACGGCACGGAATATACCTGTGACGAAGAAGGCCGGGTCATGGTGACGGTTCCCGAGGATCGCCCGGTGGTCCTGCGGATCCTCTATCCCGGCTATGAAAGCCGGCGGCTGACCATACCCCTTAGGGAGGACCGTTTTGCCGTAGCCTTGCGCCTGGGCGGAGATGTCATAGAAGGCCGGGAACTGGTAATAGAGGCCCCGCGGCCCGGGACCAGTGAGACCAAAAGCGGCCGGAGCGTGGCCATTAGCGGGGAAAACTTGTCCCGAACCGCGGAGATCGGGATTGTCCAAGATGTGATGACCTCCATAAAACTCCTCCCCGGGGTGGGATACGCCGGCTCCTTTAACGCCATGCCCTCCATTCGCGGGGGAGAACCCGGGGACCTTATGGCGGTCTTGGACGGGTTTTATATCAGCCAGCCCTACCATTGGGGGGGCATGGCTTCGATCTTTGATCCTCGAATGGTGGAAAGCGCCCAGCTTTCTCATGGGGTGTTCTCCTCCCGGTACGGCCACACCATATCAGGTCTGCTGGAGGTAAGATCCAAGCAGCCCTCTTCTGAGGAAACGGAGCTGGATGTCGGCATTTCTACCAGCGCGGTCAACCTTAACCTCTCTTTTCCTTTCGGGGGCAGGGGGGGGCTTATGGCTATGGGAAAGGTTACCTATTGGGATCCCTTTGTATGGCTGGCAAAGCAATTTATCGCCGCGGTAGAATATGTCCGGGTTGCTCCCTATATCCGCAGCATCGCCCTGACGGGAAATTACCGGTTTACGCCGGAGCTGGAATTAAGCGGCGCCGGTTTTTTTGGCGCCGATGGGGCCGCCGCCTTTTACGACACCGAGTACCGTTCTACGGATCTCTCCAGCCAAAGCAAGATGAGTTTTGACTGGGAAAATATGCTTGGCTTCCTCAATGCGGGCCTTGCCTATAATCCCCGGCCCACTATGATCCTCAAGGCAAGCGCCGGGGTGGGCTTTTTACAGTCCGCCGTGGAGGGATACATCAGCAACAAGGTTACTGCTAATTATTCCCAGGAATTTAAGAACCACTATCAGGTTTCTGATCTGTCGTATCATATTGATCGTTTGCAAAATATGGCCCTTACCACCACGACCGTCAACCTGCAGGGACGGGTGGATTTTGACTGGGATCTGGGCAGGGGCTTTCTCTTTGCCGCCGGGGTCCAGGAACTGTACTCCCAATGGATGCAGGCTGAAAATTCCCGGTTCTTTGTAGAACGGCCTAAAGAAGCATTGATCCAATTCGGGCCTCCCTATACGACGAAAATACCCAACGGGGGGTATGCGAGCTTTTTGGCCGCCCTTCCTATTGATGTCCATAACCACGGGATAACCACCTCCGCCTATTCCCTGGTGGAATATTCCGGTCCCCGCCAGATCTTTGGGGCGGAATTGGGACTCAGGATGGATCACCTCTATTTTATCGGCCGGGATTTTACCATCCAGACCATGCCGGTGGTTAATCCCCGGCTGAACCTGGATTTTAACGTCCTCAAGGACAAAGGCCCCCTGGATGCCGTGAGTTTTACCCTGGGGACCGGGCTTTTTTCATCCCAAAATGATTTGATTTTTTTTCTCGACGCCCAAAACGGGATAGACGATTTTGAACTCACCCAGAACCGGTCCTGGACCAGCATAGCCGGAACCAAGATCGACTTGACCGACGGATTTACCTTTACCCTGGAAGGGTACTTTAAATATGTCTTTGACCGGGCCTATGAAGGATTGGCCCTGACCCCCTTAGGGTCGCAGACGGTGGGTTATTTTGACGGTGAAGGTTATATTTGGGGTTTTGATATGATGCTCCAAAAACTCGAGTCCCGGTTTTGGGACGGGTGGATTTCCTACTCCTTTATCTATGCCCGTTACCGGAACCCCTCGGCCCAGGCCGATGAATGGAGTTCCGGGGCCGATAAGAATGGCGATTGGTATTATCCCTCCTTTCACCGTTTTCATACCCTTAATCTTATCCTGAACATCAAGCCGGTACGGTTTATCAATATCGCCTTCCGGTTCGGGTTAGCCGGCGGGACTCCACGATCCGATACGGGCCGTATCCAGATGGCCCCCTTGTTGTTGGAAGACGGCGACACCCTGGTGGAGGTATACAAACGGGGTTCCCACTATTCGGATACCAATCGTATGCCCTGGTCCATACCCATGGATATGAAATTTTCCTGGTATTTCTTTAATTCCCGGAATAAGGTGCAGGGGGAGATTTATCTGGGTATTGAGAATCTGCAAACCCTTTTTTACAAGCCCAAGGGGAATACCACCTTTAACCGGTATACCGGTAAGGAAGATGAGGGGAGCAGTACCGCATCCTATGGTTTGCCCATACCCATGATTTCCTTTGGGTATAGGTGGAGTTATTGAGGGGCCGGGGTATGAGAAGAAATAAAACCCGGGGGAAACGGGGCTTTTCCCCCACAAGCGTTTTCGCGGCGATTATAGCGGGCTTAGTGGTCCTCTGTTCCGGGTGTTCCAGCCTGGTTAATCTGGGCGGCCGGGCCTTGGACGGGTCGGCCTTTCGGGAGAAAACCCTGGCCCGGTACCGCGGCCCTGCAGAGGAGGGGCTGGGCCAGGTTGAGGTCCGGGAAGTCCGGGGGAAAACCGGCGGCTCCTCCCTCATCATCTCCTCCGGTGCGATGCCGGCTCTGGTTTTTAGGGGTTCCATCCCCGAGGCCGGGGAGTTCCACCTTATCTCCCTGGGGTTCCTCGCCTCCCATACCACGGGGTGGAACGAATTTACCCGGGAACTCTCGGGACGGGGCGTTTTTAGGGTCGAGGGGGACCAGGCAACGCTGCGGCTGGAAAGGCCGGTGGATCCCCTGGATATAAGCGAGGGAAAGATCCGGCAGAAGGACACCCGGCTTATTGGGGAGCAGGCCCTCCGGGCCCTGCGTAACCGGGAAGAGCGGATCGCCGTCCTCGTCCAATGGATGCACTCCCGGGAAGCGGTCCCTGTCTTTGCGGGCCAAAAATCTTTTGAACGGTACTGGAAGCCCATCCTGTTCCCCGAACTGGTCTCCAGGAAAAAGCGTCCCCCGGCCTGGAGTGAAGCCGGCGCGGTATGGACCAGGGCCGAGGATATACGGTGGAATACCAGCTATACCGGGATCCTGTTCCCCGAAGAATTGCGGATGGTACGGAATTCAGGCACCCTGCTTCGGGACTGGGAGGAGGCCGCTGCCTGGATATATCTGGAATACGAATGGGATCGGATGATAGCCCTTTGGGGTGAAGAAATTCAACTTATAAAAGTTAAGTGAGGTATATATATGGATAGTGGACAGGGAGGGTTTTCGTTATTAAGTTTTTTTCAAATGGGGGGCATTTTTATGTGGCCCCTTTTGGCCTTTTCAATTGCCACCATTGCCATTGCCCTGGAACGAACCCTCTATTTATTGTACCATGACTTGCGGATAGGGGCCCTTAAAACGCGGGTGGAGGAGTATATCAAAGCCGGGGACATCCCGGGGGCGCAAGCATATCTGGCCGCCTTGTCCAAACGCCGGGTCGGCGCCCGGATCCTCCTTGCCCTGGTTAACCGGGCCGGGCTTTCCGAACACCTTATCGAACGGGCCGTAGAAACCGAGGCCCTGAGCCGTATCAATTCCCTGGAAAACGGCTTCAACTTCCTTACCGCCCTGGGGTCCCTCTCCCCCCTGACCGGCTTTTTGGGTACGGTGTCGGGGATGATCGGGGCCTTCAAATCTATCGCCGAAGCCACCGAGGTAAACGCCCAAATCGTGGCCAACGGTATTTACGAAGCCCTGATCACCACGGTTTTCGGGTTGATCATTGCCATCATCGCCATGGTTTCCCATTCCCTGCTTACCCATGTGGTGGATAAGTTCGTCGCGGAGGTGGAACAGGCCTGCTCGGAGCTTATCATGGACTTGGCCATAAGCGGCGCGGAAAAATCCGGCGCCCGCCGCGCCAGCGCCGGAAGGCGGCGCCTTCATCGGATCCATCCATGAAACTCCGCCGGCGGAAACGGGAGCTCTATGAAGACTCAAGCGCCTTAAGCGACTTGGCTTTTCTTTTGATCATTTATTTTATCGTTATTGCCGGGTTTAATATCAACAAGGGTTTTTTGATGAACCTTCCGGCCCGGAATTCCACCCGCTTCATCCTCAAGGACGATCTTTTGCGGTATGAACTGGACGGGTACGGCCGGCTGCTGTTTCAGGGTGAAGTCAGGGAGCCCGCCGCTGCGGAACAGGAGATCCGTTCCGCCCTGGGGTCCAACCCCAACCTGGCGGTGGTCCTCACCGTGGACCCCCAGACCCCCTGGCAGCAGGTGGTTTCTTTTGTGGAATTGGCCCAGAAACTGCAGGTGGATTCCTTTTCGTTTACCATGAAGGATGAAAATAACCGGGACCCATACCCATGAAAATTAACCGGTCAAGAAAAAGATTAATCGTCCCCTTAAACGCCATGTCCGATGTGGCCTTCCTCCTCCTTATTTTTATCATGCTGGTCTCCCTGATCAACTACCGCAAGGAGGTAAAGATCGCCTATCCCGAGGGGGAAACCGCCAAAAAAGTGAGCGCTGAAAAAAACCTGGAACTCTGGGTAGACCGGCAAGGCTCGGTTTATTTGGACGGTACCCCCTGCGGTCTTGAGGAGGTGGAGATTGCGGTGGGGGAACTCTACCGCAATGCCCCGGATACCCGGATCCACCTCATCGCCGACCGGGACACTCCCTTTGTCCACATTAACCAGGTCCTCCAAATATTACAACTCCTCCAGTACCGGGTGGTGAGTTTTGTGGTGAAAGATGCGTAACTCCAACCTGATCCGCCCGGCCATCTTCCTGTTCGTTGCCCTTCTCCACGGGGTGGTGCTTTTCTACTGGGTGATCTATATTAAACCTGCCCTAAACGAACCGGAGCCACCCCTTACGGTGATGAAGCTGGTGGACATTCAGGAAGAACTGCCCCCGCCTCCGCTGCCCCCACCCCCGCCCCCCGCCGAACCTCCGCCGGCGCCTGCTGAAAATGTGGTGGAAACCATCGCGGAAAACATGACCGTGGTGGAAGAGGTCCCGGAGAAACAAACCCTGGTAGCGCCCGGTACGGTGACCGCCCCGGTAACCGTGCCGAGCCCGGAGCGGGAAACCTATTTGCCCCAAAACAAAATCACCAAGATGCCGTTTTTTTCCGAAGAGGCCATTAGGGAAGTGCTGATCTATCCGCCCATTGCCCAGCGTTCGGGGATCGAAGGCTCGGTGATCCTGGAGCTTTTCATCGACCGGGACGGGGTGGTCCAGCGGGTTATCGTCCTTAAAGAAACTCCCCCGGGCAGGGGTTTTGGGGAAGCCGCGGCCAAAGCCTTTCAGGGCCAGCGCTGCGTCCCGGCGGAATCCAACGGTACCACCGTGGGGGTCCGTTACCGTTATCCGGTACGGTTCAAACTCAATTAATCCGGATCAATGCGCATTAGGAACTGTTCAAAATAACTTGCCCAAAAGGGCAAGTTATTTCGTTATTGCGTAAGCAATTAGAATAAAATGCATCGCATTTTATTCTTGAACAGTTCCTTACGTCATCTCGACTGTTTTTCGATAAAATGGTATACTAGAGTCAGTTTCAAAAGGTGAATTTTTTTGAAATAGACTAAATCAAGAGGAATTTTGTGGCTGCGATTGGAAAAATAATCCCCGTTGCGATAGAAGATGAAGTAAAAAACGACTACCTTATCTATGCCATGTCGGTTATTGTGGCCCGGGCCCTGCCGGATGTGCGGGACGGTCTTAAACCGGTGCATAGGCGGCTCCTCTATTCCATGGATGAGCTGGGACTGCGGCCAAACGCCGCCACTAAAAAAAGCGCCCGTATTGTGGGGGATACCATGGGGAAATACCACCCCCATGGGGATATGGCCCTCTACGACGCCTTGGTCCGGATGGCCCAGGACTTTTCCCTCCGGTATCCCCTGGTACACGGCCAGGGGAATTTCGGTTCCCTGGACAATGATCCCCCCGCCGCCATGCGCTACACCGAGGCAAAAATATCCCGAATCGGCGACGAGATGCTCCAGGATCTCCGGAAAGAGACCGTGGACTTTATGCCCAACTTCGATGAAAGCCTTAACGAGCCCCTGGTACTTCCCGCGGCGCTGCCGAATCTCCTCATCAACGGTTCCAGCGGTATCGCCGTGGGGATGGCCACCAATATGGCCCCCCACAATTTGGTTGAAGTCTGTAACGCGGTCGCTGCCTATATCGATAACCCGGAAATAACCATTGATGAACTGATGAAACTGGTGACCGGCCCGGACTTTCCCACCGGGGGAATTATCTTTGGCCGCCAGGGCATTCGGGACGCCTATAGAACCGGCCGGGGCCGGCTGCTGGTCCGGGGCCGCTTCACCGTGGAAACCTCAAAATCAGGAAAAGAACTGATCGTTTTTAACGAGATCCCCTATAACGTGAATAAGGCCGCCCTGCTTATCCGGATCGGCGACTTAATCAAAGAAAAGGTAATCGACGGTATAGCCGCTTTTAACGATGAGTCTGACCGCGACGGGATCCGCATCGTCATAGAGCTCAAACGGGGGGCGATCCTCAAGGTGGTGCTGAATCAGCTTTTTTCCAATACCAGCCTGCAGTCCACCTTCGGCATCATCAACCTGGCCCTGGTCAAGGGTAAACCCCAATGCCTCAACCTTAAGGAACTGATCCGCTACTTTGTGGAACACCGGGTGGAGGTGGTAACCCGCCGGACCCGGTACGAGCTCCGCAAGGCCGAGGAGCGGGCCCATATCCTGGAAGGTCTGGTCATCGCCCTGGCCAACATCGACGAGGTGGTGGCTATTATCCGGGCGTCCCGGGATATCAACATCGCCAAGGAAAAACTGCGGGAGCGGTTCCTTCTCTCCGAAGCCCAAGCCCAGGCCATTGTGGATATGCGCCTGGGACGGCTCACCAGTCTGGAAGTCGAAAAGCTCAAACAGGAATTGGAGGAACTCAAGGTCCAGATCGCCTACTTTAAATCCCTTTTGGAGGATGAAAAAAAGCTCCTGGGGGTCATCAAGGACGAGACTGCCGTGATTCGGGACCGGTATGGGGATAAACGGCGTACCGAAATTGTGGCCGGGGAAGTGGAAAATATCAATATTGAGGACCTCATCAAAAAAGAGGAGATGATGATCCTCATTTCCAACCTGGGCTATGTCAAACGGGTCCCCGTATCGGCCTACCGGAACCAAAGCCGGGGCGGCAAGGGCATGCAGAGCGCCAAATTAACCGAAGATGATTTTGTGGAGCAGATCTTCGTAGCCTCCACCCACGAATATATCCTGTTTATCACCAGCGAAGGCAAGGCCTACTGGATGAAGGTCCATGAACTCCCCGAGGGCAGCCGTACCAGTAAGGGGGTTCACATCAAAAGCCTCCTCACGGTTTCTCCCAACGAGGATATCACTACCATTGTATCCCTCAAGGACTTTACCGACGATCAATACCTCTTTATGGGTACCGCCCGGGGGGTGGTCAAAAAAGTACGGATCAGTGAGTTTACCAACGCCAAAACCCGGGGTATCATCGCCCTCAATTTGGATGAAGGGGACAAGCTGGTAAGCGCCCTGCTTACCGGCGGTTCCGACGAAGTGGTACTTATCTCCCGGAAAGGGCAGGCCCTGCGTACCCACGAATCCCATATTCGGGCCATGGGCCGTTCCTCCCGGGGGGTTACGGGGATGAAACTTGACGATGACGACGAACTCACGGGCCTGCTCCGGGTGGACCCCTTGTCCCCGGCCCCGGCAAAATCCCAAACCCCTTCGGATTCCGGGGATGCCCCGGAGACTTCGGCTTCAGGGGATCTTCCTGTCCCGGATTCCGCGGCTGATTCGGCGGAAACTTCAACTCCCTGGGAAAAGATGCTCCTCCTTTCGGAGTTCGGTTTTGGCAAGCGGGTTGAATTCAGCGAGTTTTCCTCCCATGGCCGGGCCACCGGGGGCCAGCGGATCTACACGGTCTCTGAAAAAACCGGGGAGCTTGTCGGCTGTGTCAATGTCCTGGATAACGAGGAGATCATGTGTATCACGAGCCAGGGTAAATCCATCAAACTCAAGGTCGCCGCTATCCGGGTGATGGGCCGTTCCGCCCAGGGGGTCAAGATCCTCAGCATCGATAAGCCGGACTTTGTCATCGGGGTGGATCGTATCGTCCAGGAAGAATCGGTTTACGAGAAAAAGGGCTCCGGTATAGCCGAAGCTGATCCCGGCGAACCTGACCGGACGGAGGATGCAGCGGAGGACCACGATGTCCCGCCGGAACTGGATACGGAACTTGAAGGCGAGCCTTTCGAAGCGGATCCGGAAGAGGATAATCAGGATCGGGATGATGAAGTCCAGGGAGAACTTTTTGACGGGGAAGAATGACCGCTATTGAATTATCCCTTATGAGCCGGTTATACTAAGACCATGATCCCGCGGAAAATGCCCATCGGCATACAGGATTTTGAGAAACTCCGTACAAATGGCTGTATATATGTGGACAAAACCGCTTACGTGTACCGGCTGGCAGCCGAAACCACCCCCTATTTTCTGAGCCGGCCCCGGCGTTTTGGGAAAAGCCTCTTCCTCTCCACATTAAAAGCGTATTTTTTGGGAAAACGGGAACTTTTTGATTTTTTCATGGGGAAGTTTTTTGTGGATCTGCGGGCAGGGGATGTGGAAGGATTTATGACGCGGCTGCGGGCATTTTTTTCGAGTATTCCCTATGATCTGCATGAACGGACAGAACGGTACTACCAGACGGTGTTTTACCTGGTGTTCCGGCTGCTGGGGCAGTATGCCGAGGCAGAGGTCCGGAGCGCCGCGGGCCGGGCAGACGCGGTGGTAACGACGAAGGACACGGTATATGTGTTTGAGTTCAAATTGCTGGGGAACGGCACGGCAGCGGACGCCCTGAAACAGATAGATGAGAAGGGGTACCTGATACCCTGGACCGCCGGCACCAAGAAGCTGGTCAAAGTAGGGGCCATATTTGACCCGGCCGCCCGGACCCTGGGGGAGTGGCAGGCGGTTTGAGGGGTTAATTGGTGACAGTCACCGTTTCGGAGAATCAAGCATGAAGCGGGAAAAGTAAAGCGCAGGCCCTTCTCCCCTATTCTTCCCGCTTAATTATTCTTTACTTCTTCGCCTTCTGCGCCTTTGTGGTGAATTTCTTATAGGCCTACGGCTAAGCGGATGAGAGACTCAAGGGTAATTCCAGGCCGATACCCCGGAGGAAGGGTCCGTCCCGGAGGAGTTCCGCGGCCTTACCGTGGGCGGAGATTTGCCCCTGATGGAGGAAAAGCGCCTCCCCCTCCAAGTCCAGCATCATGTCCAGGTCGTGGCCGGCGATGATCTTGGCGCAGTTCAGGCTTTTGAGCAGGGCGATGATGTTCCGCCGGGACCGGGGGTCCAGGGCGGCGGTGGGTTCATCCAGGAGCAGAATTTCCGGTTCCAGGATCAGGGCCGTGGCAATGGCGGCCCGCTGTTTTTCCCCGCCGGAGAGTTTATACGGGGGGCGGTCCGCGAGGTGTTCGGCCCCCACCGCGCTGAGGGCCTCCAGGGCCCGCTCCCGGCCCTCCACGGGGCTTACTCCCCGGTGCATCACTCCAAAGGCCACGTCTTCCCAGACCGAGGGCATAAAAAGCTGGTTGTCCGGTTCCTGAAAAACCATGCCGATGTTTCGCCGTTCTCCGCCTTTCCGCCGGGAAACTGCTTCCCCATGGATCAGGATCTCCCCGGAGGCGCCGTTGATGCCGCCCGCGATAAGTTCCAGGAGAGTCGATTTGCCCGATCCGTTAGCTCCGGCGATACAGAGACAGCCCCCTTCTTCCAGGGAAAAACAAATATCCTTCAGAGCAGGAATGTGGCTATAGTAGCTATAACAGAGATTGGTTACCCTTAAAAGTTCCATAGTTTCCCGGTTAAAAGCCTGTCCAGAATCCGGAGGATACAGGAGAGGGAAAGGCCAACGCTGAGGAAAAGGGTATCCCTCCCTTTCCAGGAGAACATCCGGGTCATGGGGATGACGCCGTCAAAGCCCCGGACTTCCATGGCTTTACCGGCTTTTTGGGCCCGTTGGACGGCGCTTATCAGGGCGGTCCCAAATACCGCCGTGTAGGAAGACCAGCGTCCAAGGGTGCTTTGCCGGGGACGCCGGATCAACATGGATCGTACCGAAACAAACACCCGTTCATACATCACAAAGATATACCGGTAGGTCAAAAGAAACAAGGCGGTGAGTTTATCCGGGCAGCGGAGTTTTATCAGGGCGTTTGCCAGGCCGCCGGGCCCCAGGGGAATGATCGTTACCATGTATAGCAGGGCGGCGGTATTGATCCGCAGGGTGTATACCAGGGCTTCCCCCAGGGCGGTCCTTACATCAAGGCCGCTGAGGGGCAGCGTCAGCCAGAGGACAACGGCCAAGAGGTTCACCGGGATAAGCCGCAGCAGGACCGTCGGTATATCCCTGATAAGGCAGAGGAAAAGTCCCAGGATACAGCCACCGAGGATCAGGGGATGTGAGATAGTAATACTTGAGAGGATGAGGCATACCCCCGTCCCGATACGGCAACGGGGATCAATGCCTATAAAAACATCATTTTTAAATTCGAGTCTGTTTAAATACATGATCCGGCAGGGTCCTTGCAAGAAAGATAGCCATCAGTACCGAGATAACCCCCTCCACCACCGCCAGGGGCAGGTTGGCCGCGAAAATGAGGGCCGCGGTCAAGGCCAGGTTCCCGTTACTGAAAAACAGGGCCGCGGTTACCAGGACCGCGCCGGTTATCACCGCGATAAAGCCCGCGGTAAAGGCGGAGAGGAGGTGCAGCCGCCGGGGGAAGACCCGAAAGACACCGTACCCCGCCAGCGCCGCGGTTCCCATGATGGCGGTATTCGCCCCCAGGGCGAGGAGGCCCCCAAACTGGAGGAGCAGCCCCTGGAGCAGCAGGGCGGTAAACAGGGCGGGAATTGCGCTCCATCCCAAAAGGAAACCCGCCATACCCAACAGGGTCAGGTGGATACTGGAAGGCCCCAGGGGCACGTGGACCAGGCTTATAAGAAAAAGAACCCCCGAGACCAGGGCTGTTTTCGGCAGTTCCTCCGCCTGAGTTTTCCGTAATCCTATACCGAGACCCGCCGCGGTAAGCGCCCAGCCTGCGGCCAGAACCGGCGGCGAGAGGACCCCTTCACTGATGTGCATGGATCCCCCTTTTTTTGATGATCCCCCGGAGGATAAAATTGTAAGCGGCAAAGATGTTTAGGATCAAACTGAGTCCCAAGATCAGCCGTATCCCCAGGGAAGCCTGTTCCCCGGTCTTTTTCGGGGCCTCATCCGCTGTAGCAGCGGCGCTGATAATGATACTCCCCTGGTGGCCCATGTTGTCGGAAGCCTCTATCGTCCATTCTCCCTCCTCGTCGGGGATAAAACTAAACCGCCCGTTTCGGTCGGTAAGGCTGGATAAAACCTCCGTATCGGGCCGGGAAGGGGCAAAAAGCCGGATCTTGGCAAACATCATGGGTTCCCCGGTACTATACTTAAAGTGTATCGTTGCCGCCGGCAGGGCCCCGCTGATGTCATAAACCTCAACGCCGTGGGCAAAAAGTCTCCCGGGAAGCAGGAGCCCCGCCGATAAAAGCAGGGCTAAATACCCTCGTCTTTTCACTTGACGGCAAACACCAGTATAGCGGCGTTATTGTCTTCGTCGGTACTGGGATAAGCGGACTTGCGGGTATCGCTGATCCGGACCAACCAAACGCCGGGATTGGTGATTCGGAACTGAACCTCTCCTTTAGCATCAGTTTTTTCGGTTTGTGCGTAGGCGTTTTCGGTCTTATAGTTGTAATAATCGTAGGTTGCGGAAATTTCCGCGTTTGCCAGGGGTTGTCCATTGTACAATACCCGGAACCGGGGCCGGGAGCCGTTCCGGTACTGGGCCGGATTTTCCAGGGGAATGATCTCCAGGGCATGGCCCAGGGGCCGGTTAAAGGTCGTATCCCGGGTATTGGGATTGAGGTAGAGCTTTGAGTATTTTGCAAAGTACCGGGCAGTCCCTATGGTTTTTCCGGGATTAGCGGCCTGAACTTCGGCCCGCCTGCCATCGGCGTACCCTCCGTCGGTAAAGAGACAATAAAATCCCCCGATACGGTTACCCACCACGATCACCGGGGTATCATCGGTCAGGCGGTAAGAGGCCTCATACCAGAGCCGGTCACGGTTCGCCGTGAGGGGCAGGTTGCCCCCGGTTTTGGCGCCGTTTTTTACGATATAGACCTCGTTCACCTCCACGGGCTCCAGCTCCTCCCCCACGGTAAAGTAGTGGGTGGAAAGGGCGGCGATCTTCACCGTATCACCGGCGCGGTAATCCTTTACTTCCTCGGGCATCACAAAAAATTCATGGGCAGAAAGATGGGCGGCCAGCAGAATAAGGGCGGCCCCCAGAAAAAACAATTTTTTCATACTAAACTCCTTGTAACAGATGATTTTTAGGAGTTCATCTCCGGACAGGTTTTTACCCTGTTATCCCTTCGTGGAAGTACTTGAATGGAAATTGGAACTTCAGTTCCCCGGAATCATCCATCAGCGGATGATCTGAAGGCACAGCGCCTTCAACAGCTTCATGCGGATAAATTTTAAGACCTTCCCAAAACTTCGGTTTTGAGAATGATTTATTTTATATCATTTTTTTATAAACCTGTCAAGCGGTACCGACAATTCTCACCACATGAATTGCCATAAATCCAAATAGTGGGTATGATTATAGGTATGAAAAAGAAAGCTAAACTCCCTATGGTTCCGGCTGTGTTCCGGATATGCTATTTTACCGTTTTGTTAAGCGCTATTTTTATGGCTGCTGCCTGCTCCGGCGGTCCCTCCGCCCGGGAAGCCCCGGGATTCTCCGACATCCTGGGGAAGGACTGGCGTTTGATCAGGATCCGTACCGAAACCGATAGCATCAACCTGGACCGGGAAGTAATGGACGTCGCAGGTGTGGGGGATGCCTTTACCCTGCGGTTTGAAGAAGATCGGATCAACGGCGTGGCCTTGCCGAATCGTTACTTTGGCCCCTATGTCCGGGAAGGGCAAGCCATTAGTTTTAAGGGAATTGCCTCTACGCTTATGGCCAGTTCTAACGAGCTGGATATCCTTAACGAAAATGAATATTTCGGCTACCTTGATCGGGTACAAGGCTGGGCTTTGCGGCTGGGCAGGCTGGAACTCCATAGCGCCACCCCCGACGGTCAACAGGCGATTTTGATCTTCAGCGAGTAGAAGAGGGGCAAGAAAAAAATAACGTATTTCTTCCCGTATTGTTTTTATGCGCCTTCGTGGTGAATTTCTTAAATTTCCTTTGGGAATTAGTTCGTATAGAAATGAGCAGGACGGTAGAAAATGGCAATAGAGCAGGTAAAAGAGTATTTAAAACGCTGGAACCGGGATAAGGACATTATTGAAATGGAGGTGTCCACCGCAACCGTGGCCGCCGCCGCCGCCGCTCTGGCGGTTGCCCCTGCCAGGATAGCGAAAAGCATTTCCCTTAAATTGGGGGATAAAGCGATTGTGGTGGTAATTGCCGGGGATATGAAGCTGGACAACCGTAAATACAAGGATCATTTTGGCATGAAGGCCAAGATGCTTTCCCCCGAAGAAACCCTGAACGCAACCAGCCATGCGGTGGGCGGGGTGTGTCCCTTTGGGCTTCCCCAAGGGGTGGATGTTTTTTTGGATATTTCCCTGCAGCGTTTTGACACGGTGTTCCCCGCCTGCGGAAGCGGCAATTCGGCCATTGAGCTTACCATGGATGAACTCCACGAATATTCCCAAAGTGAGGGATGGGTCGATGTGTGTACACCGGTACTTTAGTCGTGACCGGTACTTTAGCCCCATATCGATGACCGAGGGGGCACGGCATTTCGCCCCGCTCACTAACCTGTAGAGTCCGCCTCCGCAGCCCGCTTGTTTTTGGTTATGGTTATATTTTACGCTAAGCGGTCTGCTGCGGCGGAGAATTCCAGAGACGTGAGCGGGGCGAAATGCCGTGCCCCCTCAGCCTTATCAGGCGAGGGGCTAAAGTACCGGCTTGTGCTGGGGGAATGTGCTGGTGGAGGGAGGGTGATACAGGTGCGCTGGGCTTGTTCGACGGCGTTGCGGGGGTTGTTTATAAACCGGGTGTTTCACGTGAAACGTTAGGGGGTGGCATTTCGCCCCGCTCACTAACCTGTAGAGTCCGCCTTAGCAACAGACGTGGGGCGAAATGTTGTGTTCCCTCGGCCTTGTCAGGCGAGGGGGGCTAAGGTACCGGCTTGTGATGGGGGGAATGTGCTGGTGGAGAGGGTGTGATATGGGTGATTTGGACTTGTTCGATGGTGTTGCAGGGGTTGTTTGTAAACCGGGTGTTTCACGTGAAACGTCTGGAGTGGCATTTCGCCCCGCTCACTAACCTGTAGAGTCCGCCTTAGCAACAGACGTGGGGCGAAATGTTGTGTTCCCTCGGCCTTGTCAGGTGAGGGGGCTAAGGCATCGGCTCGTGATGGGGGGGATATGCTGGTGGAGGAAGGGTGATACAGGTGCGCTGGGCTTGTTCGACGGCGTTGCGGGGGGTTGTTTGTAAACCGGGGTGTTTCACGTGAAACGGCTAGTGATGCGAAATGGCCTAACTGGTTATAACAAAATTGTATATAAAATCACACATAAAAATGCAATGATAAAAAATGTTGACAAATATGATAGTATATCATATATTATATCGTATGAAAATAACTGCAATAATCGCTGATGATTTGGTCAATGACGTAAAGGCATATACCCAAAGTTCTACCGTTACTGAAGCAATAACAATTGCTCTACAAGACTGGATAGATCTGTATAATATTAAAAAACTCAATAAACAAATAGCCCAAAAACCTGTTTTTATAAATGATGGGGAAAAACTTCGTGAAATTAACAGACAAAAATGATAATACTTGATACAATTGTTTGGATAGAATATTTAAGGAATAATCACGAATATTATTTTATAATATCTCCATTATTAGAAAGAAATGAAGTCATGGCGGTTGAATGTATATTTGGGGAATTATTACAAGGAGTTAAAAACAAATATGAAGAAGAAATGATATTGAACTATTGGAAATATTTGCCAAAGAAAAAGTATGATGAAATAATAATAGAAGCAGGAAATTATGCAAATAAAAATAAATTGTCAGATCAAGGTGTCGGATTAATAGATGCAATAATATTGATGCATGGGATAAAAAGCAATTCAAAAATATGGACAATAGATAAAAAATTCCGAAGAATAATACCGGAAGAATTGAAATATATTGGCAGTGAATAGCAACGGCAACTTCGCATAACAGGACTGTTTACGCTTCGGGGCCTAACGGCCCCTCGGCCTTGTCAGGCGAGGGGCTAAAGTACCGGCTTGTGATGGAGGGGGTGTGATACGGGTGATTTAGGCCTGTTCGACGGCGTTGCAGGGGTTGTTTGTAAACCGGGTGTTTCACGTGAAACGTTAGGGGGCGAAATGCCGTGCCCCTCGGCATTATCAGGCGAGGGGGCTAAGGTATCGGCTTGTGATGGGGGAAATGTGCTGGTGGAGGGAGGGTGATATGGGTGATTTGGGCTTGTTCGATGGCGTTGAACACACATTTAGTCCCTTTATGATATTTTTGATAGAATATATTGATTCAATGAAATTCCTTCTTCGGCTGATTTGATCACCAGTTTTTTATGTACTTCTGATGGAACTCTTAAGGTTAAATTTCCCTTGAATTTCTTTAGCCCAAATGGTTCGGGAATTGGTTCCTTTTCTTCTTCCATCCATTTTATGCTTTCTGCAACTACTTTTTCTATTTCCAACAATGCGTTACTTGCCGTATTACCATGAGCCATTAATGAGGGAAATTCCAGACATCGGGCAATATGTACTTTGTCTTCTTCAGACCATTCGACCCTATAAGTGTATTTCTCAATTAAGTTATTTTTTCCCATGTTTCTTCTCCTTTGTTTTGGCTTTTTCCGGTTTCATATTTTCATCTCGTCTAGTTTCTTTAAATTCGTGGCTTCCCAAAATGTTTTGTACAAATTTGTAACAAATCCACAAATTTCACATTTTTTGGATTCGCCAAAATCTCCTTTTCCATAACTATATGATAGCGTATACACTATCATTTATCAAGAGACAATTTTTTTTTCATGCCGCAAGGATGCAGCGTGATTCGAAAGTCTGGTTTCATACCCCGGAGCTTGCTCCGGCTCAAACAACGCAACGCATACAAAAAATTGGTATTAAACCAGACGGTACTATAAATTTCCTATCGAACGAGCCTCCGTTCCGAATCAGGCAGCGCTTAAGATACCGCGGAGCTTGCTCCGCGGAGGCTTATTGCGGTCTGTAGCTTCCCCTTCAACGGGGGTTTCACGTGAAACGTCTCAGTATGCAATTGTACCAAAAAACATACGTAAAAAACTTCTTGAAAATGATTTAGCTATAGATTATTATAAAATCATGCCGGAATTAAGCCGTTTTTTGGGAATTATCATGGCTATGTATTTCAACGACCATAATCCACCGCATTTTCATGTTATATATAATGAATACGATGCGGAAATAGATATAAGAAATTTATCAATTTTGGAAGGTAAGTTACCTGCTCGTATTTTGGGGCTTGCCATAGAATGGGCAGAATTACATAAAGATGAATTGGTAGAAGATTGGGATTTAATACAAACGACGGGAAAATATAATAAAATTCAACCATTAGTTTAAGGAGAGGATGGAAATGATCAGGGTAATTAACGCAGAATTAAAAGGGGAATATAAAATCCTTGTTGAATTTAACGATGGAATAAAAGGGATCATGGATTTTAAAAAAATACTGGAAGAAGATCATAGGGAAATAGTAAGGGAATTATTAAATATGGATTTATTTAAAACGGTTAAAGTAAATTTAAATACGTTGTGTTGGGATAATGATGTGGATTTTGCGCCTGATTATTTATATGAACAAATAAGAGCAAGTAAAAATGTTGCATAAAACAAACAGGGCCAGCCATCGTTAGAGTACGCTCTGCAAGAATTGGCGGGTCCGGTCGTTTTGGGGGTTGTTGAACATGGTCGAGGGCTGCCCCACCTCCAGGATGGAGCCTTCAAACATAAAAACCACCTTGTCGGCTGCCTCCCGGGCAAAACCCATCTCGTGGGTTACCACCAGCATGGTCATCCCCCCCTGGGCCAGGGTTTTCATGACCGCCAGAACCTCCCCCACCAGCTCCGGGTCCAGGGCTGAGGTGGGCTCCGTAGATGGTGTCAGTCACTTTTTGCGCTCCCTTTAGCCCCATATCGATGACCGAGGGGGCACGGCATTTCGCCCCGCTCACTAACCTGTAGAGTCCGCCTTCGCAGCCCGCTTGTTTTTGGTTATAGATACATTTTACGGTAAGCGGTCTGTTCCGACCGGCCTGATGCCTTTTCTGGTAACCGTGGCTTCTTTTGGGCCTACGCCATGCTGATTTTCTTGGGTTAATACGCTCAATATTTCGCGTGAATTTATTGGGCGGGGAATTCCAGAGACGTGAGCGGGGCGAAATGCCGTGACGGCTCGTTATGCGACATAGGGGCTAAAATTTTTGTAAAATATCGTATAAAATAATATTGACAAAATATTTTAAGAATAATATAGTGCAATAAATGAAGCCAATTGGATATCGTTTTCAAGGTAATTTTTATAAATGTGACAATGCAACGGATGCATTTATTGATATTTTTGAAAAATTTGCCGAATATGATGAAACATTTCTTACCAGATTTGAAAAAAGTAATTGTAATAATAAAACAGAAAAAAGGCATCTTATTTCGAAAAACAGAGATAATCTTTATATCGCAAGTCCTCATTTGACTGAATTCTCTGTACAAATGAAATCTGGCTATTGGATAGCAACAAATTATAGTACAAATAATAAAATATCTTTTATTAAGGATGCTTGTATTATAGTTGGATTAAAATATGGCGAAGATGTATCTGCCACTCTCGAAGTATCTGATAATTCTTCAAAAATATATGTCTGTGATACAGATACTAGAATCTTTGTAAATGCTGCAAATGAAGAAATATGTCCGGCTAATGCAAGTTATCATGAAATATATTTTTGCGCTTATTGCCATGGCATTTCATTCTTAAGGAACACAAAGAACAGAGGTTTTCATTTTTATCATAAGGAACAACCTCGTATACCATGCCCACAATACACAGGTGGTGGTGAATCGGATTGGGATGGGGATATTATAGACCATGAAATTGACTATAAAAAACGTTTGCAGGAGACAATATGTCAATTAAGGGAGAATGGTAATGAATCTTGGCTTGATGGTCAGTTAGATAGTGATATTATTAATCCACCTATAACTGAAATTCGGAAAAAAATGAATGGCGTACCCATCGATCCTAACGATGGGTATCGGAATGCGGATGTCCGTTGGGATCCCAAGCATACACAGCATTACCAGGGGGATAGGAATTTTGACCCGGCTACGGGCGTTCCCTTTACGTTTAGCAAAGCCCATTTTATTGATATTAATCGTGAAGAAGGAACAGTCAAAGTATCGGGTATTGCGGTAGATCCGGAGACCGATCAACGGACTCCGGCCAGGGCCTATATTCCGTTATGGTACGTTAAAATGGGCGATGAGGGTCAACCGCTTCAGAAGGGCCAGCAGTATCCGGTTAAACCGGAGTGGATTGTTCATTTCTTTAAGGAGCGTGAACGTGAGCCCAATGCTGAGGGTGTTCTTGAGGATACCTTAGCTGGTGTTAAGGGTGCTGAAGATGAAGATTGGCTGTCTACGGGTATTGGTCGTCTGGGGAAAGAAGATTTAAATTTACTGGGCAATGAGGGTCCTGAAGCTGAAGACTTGACCTTGCCTGGGGATTCTTCGGTAACTGGACCTCCTGTCTTTAATAAGATCGATGAATTTATTAAAGATGAAGATATTAATTTTGCTCCTCGTGGCTTAGAAAAGTATGCTGGGAAAGTTTCAAAGTTTGCAAATATGGCACTTACTCCAGATGGTCCAGATTATGAGGAAGAGGCTAAAAAGAAACGCGGTCGGGCGTCTGCTCCAAAACCGGCAATTAACGCGGCTGACTTTATGTAAGCGCACATATTATTGGTAATTAGGCTGTCTGTTAGACAGCCTTTATTTTTATACTGAGGAGGTATCCTTGCAATGGTTAGGTAATGGTCTGTATTGGCGAGAATGGGTAGTCCGTCTGCCAAAAGACAATTACGTTCCCAGGGACTGTTCCTCGTGGGTGTTTGTTAAGCAAGTAGACGAAAAACAGCTTGTTTATCGAAAGATCCGGGATAGGCTCGGTAAGTATTGGTTAGGGGAAATCCGTGTAAATTTTTGGAAAATGGAGTGTACCGAGCTTGTAACATCAAAGTATCAGGGACACATCGTTAGAGCACGCTCTGCAGGAATTGGCGGGTCCGGTCGTTTTGGGGGTTGTTGAACATGGTCGAGGGCTGTCCCACCTCCAGGATGGAGCCTTCAAACATAAAAACCACCTTGTCGGCTGCTTCCCGGGCAAAACCCATCTCGTGGGTTACCACCAGCATGGTCATCCCCCCCTGGGCCAGGGTTTTCATGACCGCCAGAACCTCCCCCACCAGCTCCGGGTCCAGGGCTGAGGTGGGCTCGTCGAAAAGCATGATCTTCGGCTCCATGGCCAGGGCCCGGGCAATAGCCACCCGTTGCTGCTGCCCCCCGGATAACTGGGAAGGGTAGGCATCGATCTTGTCCGAGAGCCCCACCCGGTCCATCAGGACCTTGGCCTTTTCCCGGGCCTCCTCCACCGGTACTCTCCGTACATGGACCGGGGCAAGGATAAGGTTTTCGATCACTGTTTTGTGGGGAAAAAGGTTGAAGCTCTGAAACACCATCCCCACTTCCAGAAGGGATTGGTTCAGTTCATGGTGGGGCATCTTTACCAGATTCGCCCCGTCCACATAGTCAAAAAGCAGCTTGTCATCGATATAGATTTTGCCCCGGTCTATTTTCTCCAGCCGGTTGAGGGTCCGCAAATAAGTCGACTTTCCCGCCCCCGAAGGGCCGATAATGCACACCACCTCCTTTTGCTCCACCGTGAGGGAAACATCTTTTAACACCTCCAGGGAGGGCCTGCCGGCGGTGTGGAAGGTCTTGCTTATATCCACGGTCTTTATCATTGACATGGGGCGCTGCTCCGATAGCACAGATTATAGGACGCCGCTAAAATCCACATTTTAACGGCCCTAAATATACACCGAATACTTTTTTTCCAGTTTATGAAAAACAAAGGTGAAAACGGCGGTAATAATCAGGTACAAAATCATAGCCGGAATATACACCATTGCCGAACGGGTGGAAGACTCGATGTTTCTGGTTTCCTTGGTGATATCCGCCAGGGCGATCATGGAAACCAGAGAAGCATCCTTCAAAACCATGATGAATTCGTTACCCACCGGCGGAATGAGCCGCCGTATGGACTGGGGGATCACCACCAGCCGCATGGTCTGGGCGTAGGAAAGCCCCAAGGCCCGGGAGGCCTCGAATTGCCCCTTGTTGATACTCTGAATTGCCGCCCGGATAATCTCCGCACAGTAGGCGGCGGAGTTGAGGCCGAAGGCGATAAAGGCCGGGATAAACCGGTCAAAAAACTGATTCCCCGTCCTGATGATAAAGAAAGGCGAAACCATGGGAAGGGCGTAGTAGATAAAGTAGAGCTGCATCAAAAGGGGGGTGCCCCGGAAAAAAAAGATATAGGCGCTGCAAAACCGGTTGAGGATTTTGAGCTTAGACATCTTCCCCAGGGCAAGGAAGAGACTAAGCACCAGCCCCGCAGAGACCGAGAGGATAGTAAGACCAATGGTAATCCTGGACCCGGAGAGAAGCTTCGGTATCCAGGATAAAATTCTCTCCAGGCTATTCATTATTTACGGGCGGCAGATACCATGTCCATCTTAAAGATCTCCTGAGAAATTTTCAACATGGTCCCATCGGCAAAGAGTTCATCCAGAGCCTTATCAATGGCCGCGGTAAGGGCATCGTTCCCCTTCTTGAGACAGATACCGAATTTCTCATCCGCCTGCCCCTGCCACACGATCTCGAAGGGGGAATCCGCCGGCGCGATATAGTCAAAGGCCACCAGGCTGTCACAGACAATGGCATCCACCCGGCCGAGTTTGAGCTCATCGAAGCAGTTAATCACCTTGTCGTATTCATAGGGGGTGAATTGCAGCCCCTGGCTCTGTTGTAATTGGGCCATGTAGATGTCCGAGGTGGTTTCCGCCTGATAGGCGACCCCCAGGCCGTTAAGATCTTCGGGCCTCCGGGCTTTAATCGAGGAGCCCTTGAGCAGTACCAGGGCCTGGGCATTACCGATATAGGGTTTGGTGAAGTTGTTCTTTGCCAGCCGCTCCTCGGTGATGGTTACCGCCGACATGATACAGTCGTATTTGCCCGTATCAACCCCGGCAAAAATACCGTCCCAGGCGGTATCTATAAACTCGACCTCCAGCCCCAGTTTGGCCGCAATGGCCCGGGCCATCTGGACATCGAACCCAACCACATTGCCGTTTTCATCCTGATACTCCATGGGGGGATACCCGATTTCCATGCCGATGGAGAGTACCCCGGGCTTGATGGTTAAGCCCCCGGATGACTGCCGGGAACCACCGGCAAAAACGCCGCCGGCCAGGACAAGGCCCGCCAAAATCAGTCCAACAAATTTATTACCTTTCATAGTAGTATTCCTCCTCAAAAAATATGGGGTTTACCGGTACACCCCGAATAACCGTTAGTATACCGTGATACTTTTTTCTCTGTCAATAAGCGGAGGCCCTAAAAATGTATTTTTATGCGAATTTCTGTATATATATGCGTCAAGATAATAAAAAACCCCGGTGAATTACCGGGGCTTGAGCCGTTTTCAAAACCCTGTTGCTTTTAAAACAGCGGCTGTTTCAGCTTTGAAACAACCGCTATGGCTGCGGAGGCTTACTTCCCAATGGTGATAAGCCGCTTCTGGGTTTCCGCCCGCTTTTTGATTTCCAGGCAGAGCAGACCGTTTTTGAAATTCGCGGTGATGTTCTCCTGATCCGCATCCTCCGGCAATTTAAAGGAGCGGCTGAAGGAGGTTTTCCGGCGTTCCCGGATATAGTACCGGCCCTCATCCTGCTGGACTTCTTTTTTTTCGGACTTTTCTTCCTTTTTCGATTTGATGATCAGGGTGCGATTGTCCAGGTGGATTTCCAGATCCTTTTCATCGTAACCGGGAAGTTCCGCCTCCAGAATATAGCTTCCGTCGACTTCCCGAACATCCACCGCCGGGGAATAGTTAAAAAGCCGATCCGAAGGGGTCAAGGGCGACTCCCCAAAGAAGGACTCCATATACCGGTCAAAATCATTTAGGGCCTTCTCAATGGTGAGTGGGCGATACAAGGTTACTGCTTTCATGTTTTTATCTCCTCTTACAACTAGATTTTTTTGGGGTAATTACCCGCAGTTTCCGGGTTTTTACTCCCCTATACCTATATATAGCAAAAACCGTGCCAAGTAGGCCAAAATTCTCGAAAAAATTCAAAAAAATTTAATTAACGTAATTCCTTGCTATATAAAGAATTAGATCATACCCTAATAAAAGGGGTGAATTTTTAAACGTTCAAAAAAATACTGCCGGATATATTTCAAATGAAATAGTATCAAAATGACACGCATGTGTCAAAAACGCATTTTGCCGGGTCCAAAATGATACAGTTGACACACCGGCTTGTCATCTAGGCTCCTTTGAGGCATATTTAAAGTAACTATGACGGTAAACCAGGAAGGCGCCCTTAAAGAATTTCTCGACAATATCACCGAGCCCTTCAGCTTAAGCGATGTGGTGGCCTTTGTCCGCATGATCGATCCCAAACGGAGCGGGCGGCTTTCCATGGAAATCTCCTCGTTTATTGAATCCCGGAATATCGCCTTCCACCTGGGCACCAACCGCTGGGTTTCTCGGCGGGGTTGTTTTGAGCCGGTGCGCTTTGTCATAAGCCCTACCAGGCTGGAACTGCTCAACGGGATCCTCATCCCCGGACACCGGTGCGTACCCTTTGCCAATCCGGACCTTTTGCCCCAAAAATATACCTTCACTTGGAAGGGCCAGCCGATTCCCATGACCACCACCGAGGGACCGCCGGATGAATTTTATCCCTATTACAGTATTTACGGGGAAGAATATGCCCCCCAATACGTGGCCCGGGATAATCCTGAAAACGAATCCGCCTTTAACTATGACCCCTACGAGGATCCGGTGGAAGTCTCCATCCAAACCCTGGATATGCGGAACATATACCGGGAGGCGGCGTTTGTGCCCGGGGATTGTTTTGTGGCCCAGACCCTGGATTGGAAAAATGGTTCCTTTGAGCTGGAACGGGTCGCTAAGGATGCATGGTCCCAGGCGGAACTCTACGACTGGTTTGAGGCCGCCGAGGGGGGCTTTGAGGATTCCTTTGAGTTTCTGGGGCCCGGTACCTCCACGGAGGAGCAGATAGCCTATGCCTATTGGTTCGGCGGGAAGCGGATGCGGGAAGTGCCCGCCTATTCCCTGGAGACCTTTCTTTACGATAAAACCGATCGGATCGAAACCGTGGCCTACGGCATAGAAACCCGGTTTTGGTACGCGGGAAAGGAGATTCCGGATCGGAAGGACCTGGAGGGGATCCAGTCCCTGCCGGACAAGACCGTGCTGGAGGAGATCCTCTATAAAAACAAGGTCCCCATATCCGAATATGTGATCCAGGCCTATGTATGGGATTCCCTGTACCGTAATGATATCCAGGTCCCGCATATCTTTAACCGGATCATCCCCCCGTCGGTAAACCTGGATAAACAAAGCCAGGATTACCTCGGCGAATATATCACCGATGCCCTGGAAGACTTTCAGAAGATGTATTCCCCCTTTGCCGATCAGACCACGGGACCCCTACGGCAGCGGGTAGGGGAACTGCACACCGCGGTGATAGATCTGGCCGCCCGGATATACAAAAGCGATATTGATGTGTCCTGGCTGCCCCGGCATACCTTTGTGATCCTCTCCCAGATCCAGGGCCATGCCGCCAGTGTCCTTGAGGACCTGGACCTGGAGCCTGAGCCGGACCCCGAGTGGGCCCTCACCGCAACGGAGCTGGAAGCCATGGATAATTCCCTGGACAGTATGATCGAAACCTATGAAGATATAAAGGAACTGATAGAGGATGCCCTGGACAGCTTCAGGCGGAACAATATTTCCATGGTGAAAGGGCCCAGAAAGGGCTTGCGGATGCTTGAGGCCCGGACGATCCAGATAAGCATCGGGGGGACCGAGGTATGGCGCCGGATCATCGTTCCCGAGGCATTCCGGCTTAAGGACTTGCACCTGGTTATCCAAACCCTTTTTGGGTGGAGCGGGGGCATGGCCTTCCGGTTTATCACCGGGGGGAATTTCCACCATCGGCTTTCCGGGGAGACCCCGGAGCCAAACCTGGAATCCAGCATCGCCGATCTTGCCGCCCAGGGGGTATCGGAATTGATCTATGAATACGGAACCCGGTGGAACGTAAAAATCATGATCCTCTCCCGTATTGAGGGGAAAGCGGAAAGTCCGGTCCGCTGTTCCGCCGGCGCCGGCGCCGCGCCTCCGGAAAATGTCGCCGGTCCCGCCCGGTTCAGGAAACTTTTATCCGCCTTGGAGCAGGGAAACGGGCCGGAACACCGGTCCGCCCTGGACGAATTAGGGCAAAATTTTGATCCCCAGGCCTTTGATCTGGAATTAAGTAACCGTAATTTAGCCGCCGGGATAGTTCAAATAAAAAATAGCGAGGTTTAAAAAGATGAATCATGGATTTGCCGAGTTGATTCAACGGGGAGGGGTATACTCCCCTATCCAGGGGAATACCCCCGAAGAGGTGCTCACCACCCTGATCGCCAGCATACCAACCCTTCCTTCTGTCATAAGCCGGGATCAACTGCTGAAGGAGGTCCTTGAACGGGAAGCGCTGATGTCCACCGCCATTGGCAGGGGCATTGCCCTGCCTCATCCCCGGACGCCCCTCATTACCGACCCCCAGGAACAACAGGTGATTATCGCCTTTTTGGACCGGGAAGTGGACTGGCAAGCCCTGGACGGGGAAGCGGTTCATACGGTGATGCTCATTGTGTCCGCTTCAACAAAGCTTCACCTCCATACCCTTTCGGAGATCAACTTTCTCTGCCGTCAGGAAAAGTTCTACGACATCCTTAAAAAGCGTTTGCCGGCGGAAGAAATTATCAAGGCCGTTGAAGAGGCGGAACAAACCTGGTAATAGGGAAGGGGCGGGGCTGCAATTAACTTTCCGATTGGGGGGCACTGTCCTGGGCACGGGCCGATGTTTTCGGCGAAACCGCTGTGGCAATTGTTTTTTCTTCCCCTTCTTCCGATTCCCAGGGGGCATTGTTTATGTCATACACGGATCGCAATTCCACAATAACCATGGTTATTTCTTTTTCCGGTTTCGTTTCCTCGGCGGTTTCGTTTTCCGTATCGCCGGGAAGGACAGCTTCCGGGGTTGCTGAAACGCTTCCAAGCCGCAGAGTTCCGGTTCCGGTAATAAAAGGCGACAGCGCCGAAATATCCGGCTCCAGGAAAACCTCGGTATTGTTCAAAGACAAAGCAGCCCTGACCTGGTTATTGCTGATCTGATAATCAAAGAAGAGGGAAACATACGCCTCCCCTTCCGTCAGGGCCAGGGTTGTTTCATACCGTTCATTCCCCAGGGTCAGGCTCAGGACTAAACCGGCTTCGGCAAGGGATACGTTTATCTGTAAGGGATTGGAAGCATCCTTCAGGTTGAGAAACAGATCTAACAGGGTACCGGTTCCCAGGGGCGCAAAATGCAGTTTTATCCGGCCCTGGCCTTGTTCACTTGGATTCAGGGCGGTAAAAGCAACGGGAAGGGCGTACTGATCCCCGGGGCCGATGGATAATCCATACATACCCCCATGGGGCATCCAGGCAGGGGCGGTGGTTCCCAGGGGGGTAAGTTCCCCTGATTTTCCGGGGTTTTTCACATTATGAAGGGTCCCCGCAAAATCATACCAATGGGTAAAGGGGTCTGCTTCCTCGGCGAAATTTCTCTTCCGCTCATTTTTTGTGGAGACCGGAAGTAAGAGTTCCTTGGTTTTGCCGACTATCCCCCGGAGCCTGCTCTCGGGCATCATGGGGAACACTTCCACCCGGATGTTGTGGAACAGGGGCTGCTCCGGAACCTGCCACATAAAACGGCCGGCCCCTTCGGTGACATAACCTTCGGCGATGCTTTGTTTGCCGCTGTACCAAACCACATAGGGATCCAGCCGTTCATCCGCGTTGATAAGGGCTTCCAGAAGGACATTTTCCCCCGGAGAGGCCAGGTGCGCCCCGGCTAAAGCGCCGGGAAGATAGCTTTGCAGGTCCGTAAGTTCAAATTCGGCGTCGGCAATATAATAAATGGATTTATCGGTCCGGGACAGGACGTCTTTTTGGCCCAGCACTTGAAAAACGAGGGTATAATACCCCAGGGGCAGGTCCTCGGGAATGATAAAAGCGGGCATCTGCTGATCCAGCCGGGACACCTGGATAAATTCCACCTGATTTTTTTTCTCCTGAACATCCCCGGACAGGGCTTCACCCGAGGTTTCGTTGGAGACTGGCTCCCCGTCCCCTATAGGCTCCCCTTCGGACCCAGATTCCTTCCTGGACTCGGCAAAAAGGCTGTAGTGGAATTCCCCGCTTACCTTTTCCCCCTGGGGATTCTGTAAAAAAACCACCAGACCCTGGACATCGGGATCGTTTACCAGGGAATTCTTGAAATAGGGGTAAATATCATTATCCTTACCAACGATAGAACAGGTGTCCAGGGAGACTTCATCTACGAAGGCGCTCACCTGGTAGGTTCCGGAGGAGGATATCACCATATCCCAACCCAGGTCCCCGCAAGCCGTGAGAATTAAAGAAAATAAGATTCCCCACAAGGGGAGAAGTTTTTTCATTCGACCATTCACCTATTCTACTATACTATTATATCACATCAAGGGCCAAAAAACCATGTTTTCCAGAATTTTTTTTAAAATTTTTGTTTTTTTTTATGATTGGCTGTTTCAGCCCTGAAATTTCGAAAAATTCTCACTAAATAACCGAATTGGGGACCGGCTTAATTGTTAAAAAAAAGGAGATCCGGTATGTTTTTATCATGCGGGCAACCAAAGCCATTATCCATTTAGACCGGTTTTGCCGGAATATGCAAGGGGTACGGGAAAGAATAGGTCCCAAGCCGCGGATCTGTGTCCCGGTCAAGGCCGACGCCTACGGTCATGGGGCCGTCAGAATCGCCGGGGCCGCCCTTGAAGCCGGGGCCGGTTTCCTTGCCGTAGCCACGGTGGGCGAAGGGGCGGAGCTTCGGAACGCGGGGATCGGCGCCCCCATCCTCCTCCTCTCCCTTCCTTTGCCGGAGGAACTCCCCGAAGTGGTCTCCCTGGGCCTTATTCCCCTGGTTTCGGACCGGGATTTTATCCGGGAAGCCGCCGGGGCCGCCCAAAAGGCGGGAAAGCCCCTGGAGGTTCACCTTAAGATAGATACCGGCATGGGCCGTCTGGGTTGTTCCCCCGGGGAGGCCCCGGAATTGGCCGGTTGTATTGTCCGGGAAAAGTACCTGCGGCTGGGGGGCACGGCGACCCATCTGGCGGTGTCGGACTCTTCCGCCCCGGCGGATAGGGCCTATACCAAAGAACAGATCGCCCGGTTTCGGGAAGGGGTGGAGGGGATCCGCCGGGCGGGGTTCGAGCCGGGCATTGTCCACGGGGCCAATTCCGGGGGAGTGGTTTTTCATGAAGATTCCTGGTTCGATATGGTCAGACCCGGGATACTCCTCTACGGGTATAGTCCCGGACCGGGGACGCCGGAGGTAACGCCGGTGATGGAACTCCGTACCCGGGTGAGCTGCATAAAGCCGGTGAAAAAGGGGGAGACCGTCTCCTACGGAAGAACCTGGACCGCCCCCCAGGATACGATGATCGCCATCCTCCCCGTGGGTTATGGCGATGGGCTTTCCCGGGGTTTAGGGGGAAATTTCTCCGTAACCATCCGGGGAAGGCGCTGCCCCCTGGTGGGGCGGATCTGCATGGATCAGTGTATGGTGGACTTGGGCCCGGAGCCGGAAATCCGCCGCTGGGAGGAAGTAACGGTTTTTGGTCCCGAAACCTTGACCGCCGCGGATATGGCCGCTGTCCTGGGTACCATCCCCTACGAAATTACCTGCAATATCAACAAACGGGTCCCCCGGATATACCTGGGTTCATGAGGGAGCTGTTCCAGGAATCCTGGATAGTAAGCGTGGAGAACGGTCTAAGCGCCCAACTGGTGTCAGTCACCGTTGCGTTCTCCCGGTCTTTTCTTTCCTTCTATTCCTACTTCTCCCAGTTCGCCGTGGTATCCCCCACGCCGCCTGCGGCGGGGTCGTTGTACGTCCAGGCCCAGGCACTGCTCTCCCACTGGGCGTAGAGCTTAACCTCCGCGCCTGCGGTGGTATTACGCTTTTTACCACCGTCCTCTAGCCAAACCGCGTGCCCTTTGCCGTTCAGGGCGGTGGTATCGGTATCCCCGTAAATGGTCCCGCCCTTTTTGATGAAGGTTCCTCCTGAGACACCTATCCCGCCGCCGCCCCCGACGGTGTTACCGCGGACCTCGCCGCCCTCCATGATGAAGGTTCCCCTCCAGACATTCATCCCGCCGCCTGCCCTGGCGACTGTGTTGCCGCTTATCGTACCGTTCTTCATGGTGAAGGTTGCATTTTCGCCGACTCCCACGCCGCCGCCGTCCTTGGCCGTGTTGCCGCTTATCTCGCCGCCCTCCATGGTGAAGGCTGCGTTTTCGCCGACTTCCACGCCGCCACCGCCGTTGGCTGTGTTGCCGCTTATCTCGCCGTCTTCCATGGTGAAGGTTCCCTTGTGGATCTGCACCCCGCCACCGCTCTTGGCTGTGTTGCCGCTTATCGCGCCGCCCGCCAGGGTGAAGACTGCATTTTCGTTGACCTGCACCCCGCCGCCGCCGTTTTCGATGGCTGTGTTACCGCCTATCTCGCCGTCCTCCATGGTGAAGGTTCCCTTGTTGACATTTACCCCACCGCCGCCCCATTCGGTGGCGGTGTTGCCGCGTATCTCGCCGCCCTGCATGGTGAAGGTTCCGCCTTCGTAGACCTGCACTCCACCGCCGCCCTTGGCGGTGTTGCCGCTTATCGCGCCGGCCGTCAGGGTGAAGATTCCGTTTTCGTTGACCTGCACCCCACCGCCGCCATTATCGGCATTATAATTCTCCGTAATAACAGCGCCCGCCTTCACCTGCAAAATGCCGCCGGAGTGTACATCAACAAGAGCGCGTTCATTGGCGGCGCTCTCGCTGTTTCCCCGCCCTTTCAACGTAAGGTTGTTGTCCAGGGTCAGCGTTACCCCGTTTTCCACGGTAAAGAGCGCGCCCTTCCCGTTTAAACTGACGTTCCGCTCTGCCGCATCGCCTTGTATGGTTATGCTTACCCGCTTGCCGTCGTAGGAAAGCTGCCGGGGAGCGCTCGTTTCATCGGCCTTTACCGTGATGGTATACGCGCCGCCTTCCTTCGCGTTGGCGCCGATCCAATCCAATGCCGCGGCAAGGGTGTCATCATGCGCATCGGGAATAGCAATGGCGGTAAACTGCCCGCCGCCGCCATTGGTGGCAACGCCGGCGGTGCTGGCGCAGCCCGCCAAGGTGATTACTGCCGCCAGAGCGATAAGTTCGAATAAAACAATAGCTTTTATGCTTTTCATAAACCTTCCTTATGCAATAATGAATTTACTCTTGGATACACATACCCTTATCTGGTTTTTCAATGGCGATTTATTGCTATCTGAAAAGGCAAAGCAGGCAATTATCGAATCACAACATCAATTATCATCATAATGAAACCGAAATGAAATGTATACTATCTTTTCTTCTTCAATTGCATATATAACCCTATGTTCCAAGTCTATTCGTCTTGACCAATATCCATTTAAATTGGCTTTCAACGGTTCCGGTTTCCCTATCCCTTCCCGGGGATTTCGTTCTATGTCTTTTATTAATGAATTTATCCGCTTAAGCTGCTTTTTATCGGTGTTTACCCAATATTGATAATCATCCCATGCTTCATCGGTGAATAATTTATTCATTTTCGTATAACTTTTTCTCTTTTATTCTACCCGTTTTGTGCTGATTAATTGACTTTTGAAGATGTTCGGCATTTGTTTTACCGGACAATAAATAGTTTGTTTCCATTAAACTATTATATTCATCTATTGATATAAGCACCACATTTTCATTGTTTTTTCGGGTGATAATTAATGGATCGTGATCATTAAAGACCTTGTCCATATAAGATTTGAGATTTTGCCTCAAATTTGTATAAGTGATTGCATCCATAGACTTAACCTCCGAGTACAATATACTGTACGTTTATATTTTTGTCTATAGAAATTTGAATTTTTTCATAATTTTTTGCCGCAGACCGGTCATTGACCACTGGGGAATAAATACCTATAGTATAAGGGCGGCTTCCAAATTCGAGGATCTGTGCGGATCAGGGTTTTGGAACCTGCGCAACTGTATATTACCGGACGGGTGGCCCGTCCAAGCCGGAGGGACGGTGTATGGACCGGAATTTTAAGAAAAATCAAAGGGTTTTGATCAACCAATATGAACATACCGGGACGCTGGAAGATGAGGAAGATGAAAATGAGGATAAGCCGATGGCGGATCCCCTGGTGTATAAGATGCTTAAAACCCGGACCATCCTGCTTTCGGGGGAGATAAAAAAGGACCTGGCCGAGCGGACTATCCGGCAGCTTTTGCTTTTGGAGGATATGGGGGATGGGCCCATCCGTATTTTTATCGATTCCCCCGGAGGGGACGCCGATGCGGGGTATGCTATTTTCGATATGATCCGTTTTGTCAAAGCCCCGGTTTGGACCATCGGCATGGGCCTGGTGGCCAGCGCCGCGGCGATTATTCAATTAGCCGCCCCCCGGGAACGGCGGGTGGGGCTTCCCAACAGCCACTACCTGATCCATCAGCCCCTGTCGGGGATCCGGGGGGTAGCCACGGACATCGAAATTCACGCCCGGGAACTGGCGAAACTCCGGGAAAAGATCAACCGTCTTATCTCGGAGGAAACCGGGACCGACTATGGACAGGTGGAAAAGGATACCGACCGGGATTTTTGGATGAACGCCGAAGAAGCGGTCCGGTACGGGCTTATCTCCCGGGTTATTGTTCACCGGGGGGAACTATGGGGAGAGCTATGAGGCATCCGGGGATAAGGGGCAGGGGCCCCGCCTTCCCATCAGCCGAAGGATGATAGCGCTGGCCGCTTTTTTAGGGAACCCCGGGGAAGAATACCGGGGCAACCGGCATAATGCCGGGCGGCTTTTAGCGGAAGCCCTTCCTTTTTTCTCTTCCCTGGACTGGAAAAAAAAATACCGGGGCCTTTATGCCGCCCTAGCCGGGGACCTGCTCCGTACCTATGCCGGGCCGGGGCAGGAAACCGGGGAAAATCCCGGGGGCCCGGCGGAGAAGGTACATCTGCTTTTGCCCGAAACCTATATGAACCGCTCCGGGGATTCGGTACTTGCGGCGGCGGCTTTTTTTAAGATCGAACCGGAACATATCCTCGTGGTCCATGATGAATTGGAATTATCCCTGGGTCAGCTTTCCCTTAAATTTTCCGGGGGCCTGGGGGGGCATAACGGCCTCAGGTCCATGAAGGCCCGGTTCGGTACCGCTGATTTTTGGCGGCTCAGGATAGGCATCGGCCGGCCCAACCACGACGATATTTCAGGGTGGGTGTTGTCGGATTTTTCTCCCCAAGAGCGGACCGTTCTGGACCCGGTCCTGGAAGCCGCCGCCGGGGTCCTCATCCAGGCCCTGGCTTTTGGGCCCCAGGGGCTGCTGCCCGAATGGAATAAAAAAAAGATAGCCATGGAAATTTGAAACGGCCTCAGATCTTTAATTGGTCGATATGGTATTGGATCCGCTGTTTGATGTAGTGGTGGATGGCTAATTTGTCCTTCTGGCTCATCCGTTGGTTAAAGAGGATCACCCTGATATGGGGATCGCCCCGCCGGAGCCCCATCAAGACCCCATCGGTCATGATCAGGGCGGACCGGAGTTTTAGCTGGATCCCCCGCATCACGAAATTGGCGGGCATGGGGAGCGGGCGCTCGAATTTAACGGCCACTCCCGCGGAGCTGATATCCAGGAGTTTGCCGTAATACATCTGGTCCGGATCTTTGTAGTTCATGGTGGCGTATTCATCATCCTCACAGAAGGCCCGGATACATTTTCTGCGGCCCTTGGCCTCATTTGCCTGGAGCGCCGCCAGCAGGATTTCGGTACTGGCCTGGAGCCCCAATTTAAGCTGAACATACCCGCAGGGTATGGCCAGGTCCATGAGGTATTTCTGCATTAACTTTTGGTCCGTGTTGTAGGACAGGATACCCAGCCGGCTCTCTTTGGCTACCGGATCTTTCTGAATATCCCGGATATAGGCCTCCCAGTCCTTTTCCGAAAGCCCCTGATCGATGTTGATAAACAGGATCGACCCGGCAAAGTGGGACAAAAGAAGCCGGGCCCGCTGGTGATCATGCAGGGTATAAACTTCAAAACCGCTCATAATGAGGGTATCAAGCACAGCATCCTGAATAACGCTTTGTGGGTATAAAAAAAAGATTTTTTTTCCCGAAAATTCATTTTGCTCTGAAAGGCTACCCATTATTACTAAAATAGTATATGATAAACCATAAATTATGCAAGATCACGCCAATGCCTTTACCGGGCTCTATGATATCGTGAGCCGGCTCCGGGGGCCGGGGGGATGTCCCTGGGACCGGGAACAAACCCCTGCCAGTCTCCGGGGCGATTTAATCGAAGAAACCTATGAATGTGTGGAAGCCATAGATAACCAGGAGCCCGGCCACATTAAGGAAGAGCTGGGGGATCTTTTTTTACTGGTGACCATGCTTTCCTATATGCATGAAGAGGCGGGGCTTTTTTCGGTGGCCGATGTCCTGGGGGCGGTTTCGGAGAAACTCGTCCGCCGGCATCCCCATGTGTTTGGGGAGGTAACGGTAAAGGACAGCGCCGAGGTGCTGGAAAACTGGGCCCGGATCAAGGTGGAGCAGGAGGGCCGCAGTCCCAAGGATTCCCTGCTGGACGGGGTTTCCCGGGGGCTGCCTCCACTGGATCAGGCCTGCAAGCTTCAGAAAAAGGCCGCCAAAGCCGGGTTTGACTGGCCCGCCCTGGCGGGGGTGCTGGACAAGATCGGGGAAGAACTGGGGGAGGTGAAAGAGGCCGTCACCCGGCGCGAAACCGCGGAACAGGGAAAAGCGGAAACCTCCCCGGCGGAGGAAGTGGAAGTGGAAGAGGAATTGGGGGATCTCCTCTTTTCCGTGGTAAATCTTTGCCGCTTCTTACAGGTGGAACCATCGGTGGCCTTGCAGCGGACCAACCTCAAATTTATAAGCCGTTTTAAATATATCGAGAAAAAAATGAAGGAAGGGGGCCATGAGATGGAACGGAAAAACGCGGCCCTTATGGAAAACTATTGGGAAGAAGCGAAAAAGCGTTAAAAGATAGGAGGAAGTTATGTGGTTTGGAAAGCCGGAATATGCGGTGTTTGCCGAGCGCGCTCAATCCGCGATACGGAGCGGAGATAATTTTAATTGGACCTTTATCGCGCTGCTGGCATTGGTGGTGTATGTGTATGCGTCGGAAATTCAAAAGAAAAATTTCCGGGCGGTTTCCGCCGGGCTTGCGCTGTATGCCGTACACTGGTTCTACGAGATACTGAACGCGGTCATCTCCACCGCCTCCGGGTACGCCCTGTGGACGGTATCTCCCGAAAGCACGAGTTTTATCCTGCTCATCGGGGTGAGCTGGGAGCTTTCGATGATGTTTGCCGTCGCGGGACTCACCATGAGCAAACTCCTGCCCGAAGATCCCAAGCGCAAGATCTTGGGTGTTAACAACCGCTGGCTCTTTGCGGTGGGTAACGCCGCTTTTTTTAGCGCGGTAGAGATATTCCTTGCCTCCACGCCTGCGTTTATTTGGGTATATCCGTGGTGGGGCGCGATTCCTGTCTTTGTGACCACCTATGTTCCTTTTTTCCTCGCGGCGTTTCTTGTACCTGATTTAGCGCCCAAAAAGCAGATTGGCTTTATAGCCGGACTCGGCGCGCTGGACGTGGTGCTTCTGGCGGTGCTGATACCCCTGGGGATTGTATAGCCCATGGATATAGTGCGGTGTCCCTGGTGTGAGGGCGATGAACTCTATACGGCCTACCACGACACCGAGTGGGGGGTTCCGCTTTACGACGACCAAAAGCTCTTTGAGCTGCTCATCCTTGAGGGCGCACAGGCGGGGCTTTCGTGGATCACCATTCTGCGGCGGCGCGAAGGGTATCGCGCCGCGTTTAACGGCTTTGACATACAAAAAATAGCGCGCTACAAAGACCGGGACATCGAGCGCCTTATGGGGGACGCCCGTATTATCCGCAACAGAAGAAAAATCATCTCGGCAAAGGATAACGCCCGGGCATTCCTCGCCCTTCAGAAAGCGGCAGGGTCCTTTTCCGCCTGGCTCTGGGCGCATGTCGACGGGAAGCCGGTGGTCAATCATCCCAAAACCATGAGCGACATTCCGGCGGTCTCGCCCCTTTCCGAAACTATCTCAAAGGAATTAAAAAACCTCGGCTTTACCTTTGTGGGGCCTACCATTATGTATGCATATCTGCAATCCGCGGGGCTGGTAAACGACCACCTGGTCGATTGTTTCACCCGGCGGACGCCGCCTGGTAAAGACTAAAAAGGCTGATTAATTCATATTATGCAGGAAGAAGAGGATTAACCACGAACCACTCGAACACCACGAACTTTCGCTTCGATATTCCAGATTTATACCTGAATTCTCTTCTCTCCTTTGTTCGTGAGGTTTGTGAGGTTCGTGGTTAAATTTCATTTTACCGGACGAGGCGCAGAAGGAAGTCGAAAACAGGAAAAAATGAAGTAATTCCGTCCTTTTTGTGCCTATTTGCCTTTGGGTGAATTTCTTACAGGTATCCGTCACCATTGGAACATTAAGAACGAAGAGGAAAAAGTGAAGAGTAGGGCCTTTTTCCTCATTCTTCTCCCTGAATTCTTCATCCTTCCTTCATCGCCTTATGCGCCTTCGTGGTTATTTTTCATTTTACCGGACGAGGCGCAGTAAAAAATACGTAACCATCGCTTGTTTTCCGGAGTTATAAAGGAGAGTAGTAAGAAAAGGTTCATCCGGGAACAGGTTAGGTCATGGATTTTGGGGATATTTTAGAGGAGTGGGAACGGAGAACCGCCGCCGCTTCGGGAAAAAAGCAAAACCCTTCCCGGTTAAAACGGATAGCCCGGAACGGGGCTGATGGCCCGGAGGGGGCCGGGCAAAGCGGGGCGGAGCTGAAGAAGGTGGATCCCCTGACCGCCTGGCTCAGAATGAACCCGGTGTACGATAAGGATGCGGAAATCGATGAGCGGGAAGCCTTTCCCGGGGAACGCCGCCGCCGGCTCCTCTCCCGGCGGCCCGACGCGGTCTTGGATTTGCATGGATTAACCCGGGATGACGCCTGGATCGCCCTGGCGGGTTTTTTTCGGGACAGTCTGAGCCAGGGGTTTGAAAAGGTCCTTATCGTCCATGGAAAGGGGACTCATTCCTCAGGGGCGGGGGTTCTGAAAGAAATCTGCCGTACCTTTATTGAACATTGTCCGTTCGCGGGGGAAAGCGGTCACGGCAGAGCCGTTGATGGAGCCTCCGGAGCTACGTGGGTAATTTTAAAAAAAGGAAAGTAACTGAGCCGGTTTCAAAACTCGTTTTGAAACCGCCTTGCCTGGTAAGGTTTAACGGCCGCGGTTAAAACCCGCCGCCCGCGGGAACTGAGGGTCACCGTTCCCGGTAAATAATACGGCCCCGGCTTAAATCGTAGGGGGAAAGGGCAATCCGTACCCGGTCGCCGGGGACGATACGGATATAGTGTTTGCGCATTTTTCCTGAAAGGTGGGCAAGAATGAGGTGCCCGTTCTGATTATCCAGTTCCACCCGGAACATGGTGTTGGGGAGGGCTTCCTTGACCACCCCTTCTACTTCTATTGCTTCTTCCTTGGCCACATAAACTCCTTGGCGTTTTTGCTTCGTTGCGAAGGCTTTTTCAAAATCAACCGATATTTGAAAAGACCCGTGCGCCTGTTTCAAAACCGAAATTTTGAAATAGACTTCTTATAAATGCTATAATTAAGCCCCTTCCTTGTCAACATACCCCCGGGCCGCATATATCAATTATGTTAAACCTGTGGTAGTATTCCCCATGCGTTCACTTACGTATCGGCACACCCTGGCGGCAAGTTATCTGGGCTATGTTAGTCAGGCCATCGTGAATAACCTTGCCCCGCTTTTGTTTTTGACCTTTCAGCGTCAGTTTGGCATATCCCTGGGCCGCCTGGCTCTGCTTATCTCCCTCAATTTTACCATCCAGCTTTTGGTCGATTTTGCCGCGGTCCACTTTATTGATAGGATTGGGTACCGGATCGCGGCGGTGAGCGCCCATCTGCTCTGCGCCGCCGGTTTGGTTTCCATGGGGATCCTGCCCTTTATCCTGCCGGACCCCTATGTGGGCCTGGTGGTGGCCGTGATCATCAACGCCCTGGGGGGAGGTCTGATCGAGGTGATCATCAGCCCCATTGTGGAAGCCCTGCCCGGGGAACGTAAAGCCGCGGCGATGAGCCTGCTCCATTCCTTCTACTGCTGGGGATATGTAACGGTGGTGGTGTTATCGACCCTGTATTTTAACCTGGCAGGAATCGGGAATTGGCGGTACCTCCCCATGTTGTGGGCCCTGCTGCCCCTGGGGAACGTTTTTTTGTTTGCCAAAACCCCCATGAAAACCCTCATCGACGAGTCCGCCCAGGCCATACCCCTGGGTTCACTTTTCCGGCGGCAGGTTTTTTTGATACTTTTCCTGTTGATGATCTGTTCCGGCGCTTCGGAACAGGCCATGTCCCAGTGGGCCTCTTTTTTTGCCGAGGCGGGATTACGGGTTTCCAAGACCATGGGGGATCTGTTGGGGCCCTGCGCCTTCGCCATCCTCATGGGCCTTTCCCGGGTGTTTTTCGGCCTGCAGAAGGGGGATTTCAAGCTGGAACGGATCCTGCTGATCTCCGGCGCCGTCTGTATTACGAGTTACCTCATCACGGTGTTTTCCCCCTTTCCCCTGCTTGCCCTGGCCGGCTGCGCCCTCTGCGGGCTGTCGGTGGGGGTGATGTGGCCGGGAACCTTCAGCCTGGCTTCCCGGGTTTTCCCCCTGGGCGGTACCGCCATGTTTGCGGTGCTTGCCCTGGCCGGCGATGTCGGCTGCGCTGCGGGTCCCGGCCTGGTGGGGGCCATTATGAATAAAACGACCCTTACCACCGGCTTGTTGGCGGCCATAACCTTTCCGGTCCTGTTGGTTTTAGGAATCTGTCTGCTGCGGTCCCGGACTGCGCGGTGAAGATCCCTCACTTTAGATAGGTGAGGTAGATCAATTTTTCCACCAGGGAATAGGGGAGCAGGCGGCTGAGCACTACCAGCGCCTGGTAGCTGCCCCCTACCACCAAGCGGGCCCGGGGGTGTTTTGCCTCCGCGGTTTTTACTATAGCTTGGGCGACCTTTTCCGGCGCCATGCCCCCCTGTTCATCCCGCTCCATGGTAGAAATCGCCTGTTCCATGGCCTGCCGGTAGGCTTCGGGGCAGGGGGTTCGGACGTTCCGGCGGGCGGCGGTAAAGCCGGTTTTTACATCCCCCGGCAGGATGACGGAACTTTGGATGTTGAAGGGCTTGAGCTCCAGCCGCAGCCCGTCGCTCAGCATGGTCAGGGCCGCCTTGGAACTTGAATAGAGGGTTTGAAAGGGAAGGCTGAAGATCCCCCCTACGGACCCCACGAGGATGATCCGGCCCTCCCCCTGTTTCCGCATGGCCGGCAGCGCCGCGCCGAGCAGCCGCAGGGCGCCGAAATAATTGACCCCCATCTGCCGGGCGGCGTCCTCCGCGGCGCTGACCTCAACAGGACCGGCAAGGCCGTCCCCCGCGGCATGGACCAGCACATCGAGCCGCCCTTCCCGGCGGAGGATCTCCTCGACGCCGGCGGCGACCGCGGCATCACTGGTCAGGTCCATGGACAGGGGATGGAGAACCCCGGCCTGTTGCCCCGGCCCGGAATCCCGCGGCGTCTTCGTAGCCTGCCCAGGCAAAATACCCCGGCGGGAGGCGCAGTATACGGCGGCGCCCCGCTCTGCAAACAGCAGCGCCGCGGCCGCGCCGATACCGGAAGAGGCCCCGGTCACCAGGACAACCCGGCCTTGAAGCGTTCTTTTCATCAGGGGACCTCCTGTCTTCTTGTTTCGCTCTGTTCTGTACTATAATATACCAAAAGACCGAATTGAACGGAAGGCATCTGGCGCCAGGTAAGTTTACTTACAAATAAGTGGTATCCCGCTTCAGCAATGCTTAGTTTCAACGATAGAAAAAACCACGAACCATCACGAACAAAAGATAGAATTCAGGTATTAATTCCAGGATATTGGAGCAAAAGTTTGTGGTTAATTATGCCCCCTGTTCATGTCTAAACGCCCTATATCACCGTTGGTCGGCGTAAGCCGGTGCAGAGCCCTGGCTTCGGACAATCCCGGGGGTAGTTTTATCTTCCCCGGCAAGACAATTCCGGTCATATTCCCGCATATCGGCATCGCTGATTACCCCAATTTTATATAAACCTGCGGCTGTCTCGTGCAGAGAACCGAGAAAATCATTCCGATATTTTTTTTCGTCCATAACAAACCCGGTGAACCATGTATTCTTGAAGGTTCTCACTAATAAAGTATACCACCATCGGGAGGGATCGACAAGAACCATAATTACCAGCGGTAAACCCCGGCTGCCGGGGGATGAGGGCCGCTGGACGCGGTAGGACGGTCCGCTTGACCGGGGCTTATATTCCGAAAATGATATTGATCAAAGAAAAGAAACATGAAAGAATAAATCACAAGCGCCACTTGACCCTGCTGCTCTTCGATGATTCCGTATTTCGTCCTTTAGCCAAAAGCTTTGGGGAAGGCCCTGGTGATGAAAAATAGTAAAAGACTTGCAGCAGCCATTGCGCTGCTCATGAGTGTTGTCTCCTGCGGTATGGATGTAAATACTAAAGATAATCACCCTAAACGACTGATAGTGATAGGATATTTGCCGCCATGAAAGATGCCCTGACCCTGCCGGCTGTTTTTCAGAACCGGATGATCCTCCAGCGACAAAAGCCCATCCGGGTATGGGGTGCTGGGCCGCCGGGAAGCGTGGTAAAGGCCGTTCTGAACGGAGCGGAAGCCTCAAGTCCTATAGGGGAGAATGGCGCCTGGGAACTCCGCCTGCCGCCGATGGAGGCTTCTTCCGGCGGCGTCCTTGCCCTTTTCTGTGACCATGAGCCGGCAGGCGCCTTTACGGAAATCGCCGTGGGGGAGGTCTGGATAGCCGGCGGCCAATCCAACATGGAATTCGCCCTGTGTTACGAATACCGCCGCCAGGAGGTATTCCGCCGTGCTCCGGACCCGCTGCTCCGGTATTTCGAGGTTCCCAAGCAAAGCTGGAAGGGGCAGCGGGAAGGGGACCCCTTTACCGGGGGGGATTTTTCCCGCCAGGGGATCTGGCTTCAGTTTTCCCGGAAAAACGCCCCCCTGTTTTCAGCGGCGGCCTGCTATTTCGCGGCCCGGCTGCGGGAAAAACTGGGACTCCAGGTTCCGGTGGGGATCATCAGCTGCAACTGGAGCGGCAGCCCCGCCTTTGCCTGGATTGGGGAGGACGATTTGCGCTCCGACGGGGAACTTGCCCGCTTTTGGACCGAATACGACGACCGGATAAAAACCCAGGACCGTGAAGCCTACGAGCGGGCCTATACAAAGGCCCAGGCCGAGGGCCGGTCCCCCCTCATGCGTTATGCCTTTGATTTCTATATGTGGGGCAGGATACCTATATGGCTGGGGGACGCCCTGAAAAAAGTAAACCCCGGCTTTTTTGACCTCCAGCTTGAAGGCCCCCGGGACCCCTGGCGTCCCTGCGGGCTCTACGCCACCATGGTATCGACCATTGCCGCTTATACCTGCCGGGGGGTTATCTGGTATCAGGGCGAGGGGGACGATGTCCGCCCTGAATACTACGCCCGGCTGTTTGCCCTGGTCATCCGGTGCTGGCGGCGGGCCTGGGGGGAGGAACTCCCCTTTATCTTCGCCCAGCTTGCCGCTTTTGAGCGGGACCATTTTCAGCGGGGGGACAGCTTTCCCGAACTGCGCCGCCAGCAGGAACGGGCGGCGGATACCGTGCCCCATACCTGGATGGTTTGTACCATGGACCTGGGGGAGCGGTACAACATTCATCCGGGGAACAAGGGTCCGGTGGGGGAACGCCTCGCCGCGGCGGCCTTGGCAAATGTCTACGGTTTTGACGTACCCTGGCGTTCCCCCCGGGTACGGGGGATCCATCGCGGCGAAGACGGTTCCCTCAGGCTCCGCTTTGACGGCTGTGACGGTGGGATCCTCATCCGGGGGGGCCGGATCTGGGGCCTCCGGCTCTTGTCCCGGAACGCCGAGGTCCGGCGCTTTGCGGCCCATACCCAAGGGGACACCCTGGTTATCAAGCCCCGCGGGCTTGCGGGGCCGCCCATAGATGAAATACGCTACGCCGCGGAGCCCTACACCAAGGTGAACCTTTTTAACGCCGCGGGGTTCCCCGCCCTGCCCTTCTGTCTGAGCCTTGGGCCGGATTCCCGGTGGCGGCGGGAAAATGAGGTAGTGGAGGAAGATCATGGGACTACTAATTAAAAATGCGGAGATCTTTGACGGCCTGGATGAAAACGCCAAAACCGGTCATGTGCTGGTGGAGGGGGACCGGATCAGCGCCGTCCTTGACCGGGAACCCGCCGCTTATACCGGGGAAGTTCTGGATGCGGCGGGCCTTACCCTGAGCTCGGGCTTTATCGATACCCATTCCCACAATGATTTCTACGGGGTCCTGCCCAACGCGCAGAAATATATCCGGCCCTTCGTGGAACAGGGGATCACCACCCAGGTGGCGGGGAACTGCGGCTTCTCCACCGTGGGCATAGCCCCCGATACCCCCTACGGCAGGGACCTTTTCGCCTTTTTCGCACCCAATCCTGACTATCAACAGGTTGCCACCTTTGCGGGCTGGGCCGAGGCGGTGGACCGCTGCTCCCCGGTGAACATGGCCTGCCTTTGCGGCCACGGCACGATCCGTACCTCCCTGCGGGGGCTGGGTCCCGGCGCGTTAACCCCGGCGGAAGCCGGCGCCATGGAACGCCTGGTAGAAGGGGAACTGGAGGCGGGGGCCGCCGGGCTCTCCTACGGGCTGATGTACGATCCGGGCATGTACGGCGGCCCGGAGGAGCTGCTGGGGCTGGCAAAAATCGCCGCCCGGCACAACAAACCCATCACCTTTCACGCCCGGGCCCTCTCCCGGTTTTCCACCTCCTACCCGGAACTTTTCGGCAGGGCCCACAACCTCCGCGCCCTGGACGAAGTGCTGGAAATCGCCGAAAAATCCGGCGCCAAAACCCACCTGTCCCACGTGATCTTTGTGGGCAGAAACACCTGGAACACCCTGGACGAGACCATTTCCCTCATCGATGGGGCCAACCAGCGGGGCCTGGATCTGAGTTTCGACCTCTATCCCTTCGACTTTGGGGCCAGTACCATCACCGTCGCCCTGCCCGCTTGGTACCGGGGGCTCCCGCCGGAGGAAAAGCGGAAATTGCCGGTCCGGCTGCGCCTGCGGGCGGAGATCTTCGCCACGAGGAAGCTCCTGGGTTTCGGCTTTGACGACGTTCAGATCAGCTACGCCGGAGCCGCCCACAGCGAATATACGGGCAAGCGGATCAGCGAAATCGCCCGGGAAAAGGGAATCGGCGCCTTCGACGCCTATATCGCCGTAATAGACGAAACCGGCCCGGAAACCACGGTGATCATGTACAGTTACCTGAACGACCGGATCATCGACCTCCTCAGCCGGCACCCCAAGACCGCTTACATGACCGACGCCTGGATAACCGATGCGGGCATGCAGAACCCCGCCGCCTTCGGCGCCTTCCCCAAATTCCTCCGCCTCAGCCGGGAGGGGAAGGCGGAGACCCTGGGCAGGATGATCCGCAAAATGACCAGTCAGGCCGCCGAGCGCTTCGGCCTTAAAAACCGGGGCCGGGTAGCGCCGGGGTACTACGCCGATCTCGTACTCTTTAACCGGAACACCGTTGCCGAAAGCAGCGGCGAGCGCCCCCCCATCGGGCTGCCCCACGTGATCATCAACGGTGAATTCGCGGTCCGGGACGGGGTCTACCAGGGAAAATCCCCGGGCCGGGCCTTACCGGTGGCATAGTCCGGGGGCGGGCCGGAAATTCGGCATATTGGGGCTTTCCCCAAACTTCAGTTTCAAGAAAACCGCTGTTTTTTTGTAAAAAAAAGCTTTTTTTCGCTGATACGCGGTCCCATAATTGACTTTATGTGCAAATTTATACTATATTGTCTTTGAACGAAGTTGTTTCAGCGTCCGATGGTCCGGTGAAACCAAAAAATGGAAACGGCAGCGTTAGCTTTAGAAAGTTTCGTAATTCCTAATTCCTTATGGTATAAGAATTTAGGTTGAGAAATTTCAAAAAAGAAAAACAGAATTTGGTATGATGCCAAAAGACTTCCAAGGCGAGTGGTTTTAGAGAAGTACTGGTGTTATAAGAAATGCCCACGGGACAGAATGTGAAAACAGGTTCTGTTTATAGAAACAGAGCCATTGGAGGCTAAATGAAAGAACAACGGGTAAAAGGTTGGTGGTTTATCAAGTTTGCCCTAACGCTGGTCGGTAAAAAGGGAATTGCGGAGCTGGAAAGGGCGTCCAAAGATGCCATCAAAGCCCAGGATAAAACCTTACGGAGTTTTCTTACCGTGTCAAAGGATACGGTTTATGGAAAAGAACATCATTTTGAGGATATTTTGAAGGCTAAAGATTCGGAAGAGCTTTTCAAGCGTTACCGGGAGCTGGTGCCTATCAATGATTATGAGAACCTGCGGCCCTATATCGAGCGGCACAAAAACGGGGAGCCGGACATTCTATTCCCCGGAAAACCGAAAATGTACGCCACCACCAGCGGTACTACCAAAGAGCCCAAGTGGATCCCCATTACGGAACGGTACTATCAGGAAGTGTATAAAACCATGAATCAGCTCTGGTTTTACACCATGATCATGAACAAACCCAAGACCTTTTACGGAAAAACCCTTTCCATTGTGGGAAAGGCCATTGAGGGGGCCGCGCCGGACGGTACGGTATACGGCTCCATCTCCGGCATCTCCCAGCGGGACATTCCGTCATTTATGGATGTGCTCCACCCCGCCCCGGCGGATATTTTCCATATCCCCGATTACAAGGCCCGGTATTATGCCATCATGCGGATGGGGATTGAGCAGGATATCACCCTGATCATCACCGCCAATCCCAGTACCCTGATAGAAATGCAGAATAATGCCAATGAATTTTACGATGAATATGTGGAGGATATCGAAAAGGGGACCCTGAGCCGCCGTCTTCCCATTCCCGATGAAATCCGCGCTGTTCTGGAAAAGAAGATCAAGCCGAATCCCGAGCGGGCCGCGGAACTGCGGGCGTTAAAGGAAAAATACGGCACCGTACTTCCCAAATATTACTGGCCCCATATGCAGGTGGTAAACGTCTGGTTCTGCGGCAACACCAACATTTTCTTTGAAAAAATTAGGGATTCCTTCCCGGAAACCTGTGTGTTCCACGAGATGGGCTATTTTGCCACCGAATGCCGGTCCGGCATCGTCCTTAAAAGCAATTCCCCGGACACGGTTATCTTCGGTCATAAGATCTTCTTCGAATTTGTCCACGAATCGGAATTGGAAAGCGAAAATCCCCGGGTGTACCGGATGGACGAGGTAAAGAAGGGGGAACGGTACTGCATGATAGTCACCACCTCCGCGGGCCTGTACCGGTATAACATGAACGACCTGGTGGAGATTACCGGCTTTGTCAACCAGTTCCCCACCCTCAAGCTGATCCAGAAGGTGAACGGCACGATAAACATCACCGGCGAGAAACTCCACGAGCGGCAGTTTGTCGAGGCGGTTCATGCGGCGGAAAAAGACACCGGCAACCGGGTGGCCTTCTTTATCGGCTTTGCGGATACGTCCAAGGTAACCTACCGCTTCTATTATGAATTCGTCAACGCCGACATAACCCAGGAAAAGGCTGAAAATTTCACCCGGGTTTTGGATGAGTACCTCAAAAAATACAACATTGAGTATGAGACAAAACGTTCGTCCAATCGGCTTAAGGATCCGGAGACCGCCCGGCTCGTTAAGGAATCCTTTGAAAAATTCAAGGCCACCTGTATCGATAAAGGATACCGGGACGGCCAATTTAAGGTGAACCTCCTCATGCAGGATGAAAAACGTCATGCCATGTTCAAAGAACTGGTGCTCTAGGGGCTTGGCCTGTATCGGTAATTTTTTGCGAAGGCGCTGTATTGAATAACAAAAACAACTCCCCCGAAACCCTGATCCGGGGGGCGGGGGCTTTTATATTTGACCTTGACGGAACCCTCTATGATACCCATGGATTTGCCCGGCGGCTGGTCCTGGCCCAGCCCTGGGAGGGGTTTCTTATGCTGGCTGAACGCAGGATCCGGAAGGAGTTTGCCGGCGGCGATTACCTCTCCGGTGGGGCGTATTATGAGGAATTTTTTTCCCGGATGTCCCGTCGTACCGGAAAACCCGAGGATGAACTGCGGACCTGGTATTTTGACCGCTATATCCCCTTGATGTGCGGGGTACTCAAAAAGTATTATCGTTCCCGCCCGGGAGCCGCGGAGCTTTTTGGTTATTTGAATCAAAGATCCTTTCCGTTTGCGGTTTATTCGGATTATCCCCGGACGGCGGAGCGTTTGTCCTGCCTCGGTTTGGATCCGGCATCCGGGGCTAAACTCTACGGTCCCGAACACTTCGGCGCCCAAAAGCCCGCGGTCCGGCCTTTTTTGCACATTGCCCAGGATCTGGGCCATCCCCCGGACCGCATCCTGGTGATAGGCGACCGGGACGACACCGATGGCGCCGGGGCTGCCGCCGCCGGCATGGCCTATATCGGCATAAAAAACCGTAAGACCCAGGGGGTTTCCTCCCGATTAAGCTGGGAAGCCTTTATTACCCTGTTCCGGGAACAACTCGGCCAGCCCGGTTAGTTCTGATTCGAAAGGCGCTTTTCCCCAGGGGGCATTTTAAGAAATTTACCACGAAGGCGCAAAGTAGACCGCTATGCGGTCAATTAAATGAGAAGAAGGAAGGAAGAAGTTTGGGCAATTCGTACGCAAATCGCCCTCATTACTCATTGCTCATTAAAACGGTACTTGGTACGGGGCGCGTTGCAATAACGGAGATTTCCGCTTAAACTGTCTATATGTTTCCGAATATCGAATTCAATGAAGCGGCGTTTAAGCATGGTATAACGGAGCCAAATATTCGCTATGCTCTGTGGCATCCGCTTCATGAAGAACTGCTTGAAGCCTATAGAAACAAATGGCTTGTTGTCGGGTATGATACTGTCGGAAATTTGATTGAAGTCGGGTACAATATTATTGATGATGATACGGTTACTATTTTTCACGCTATGCCGTGCAGAAAGAAATTTATCAGTGAACTTAATTTATAGGAGGAAACTATGGCAAGAATGACCGAGGAAGAAGCAAACGCTTTAGATGAAGAAATTACCAATGCCGATATAACGCTTAAACCGGGTAAGGGTGGTATTTTTACCCGCCAGCGGGAATTGCTTGACGCTTTAGACCGGGCAAGTGCGGATTATATTATGACCCGCGCAATGGCAACAAATAAAATGCCCCTGCAAATTCTGGGCGAAATGGTTCATGAACAAATTATACAAAACACAGGGGTTCCCACACACGGCTAAGGCGAAGAAGTTTGAACAATTCGCTCCATCTCCTCATTACTCATTAAAAGTGTGCCTGGCACCAGTTTAACGGCGAAAATTCGCCGCCTGGGGTCTGTCCCCATATATAGCGTATTCTGGAGCTGCCGACACTAGGCAAATTTAGTGCCTGGCACCTTTGCGTTACCGTGCGTCCCCCCTTGACGAGAAAACGGCTCCCGTCTATCATTTTAAAGGTGATTATGGAGACGCTTACCATACCGGTACCAAAAAATTTCCTCGAAACCGTAAACATGGACAAGAGTACCGTGATAGAGATCATGCGTGGAGAATTTGCCTGCAAACTGTTTCGGGAGGGCGCCTTATCTCTTGAACAAGGGGCTGAATTTTGCGGCATAACCATTTATGAGTTCCTGGATATGTTATCCGCCGCAGGCATTCCTGTTATTAATTACTCCCCTAAGGAACTGGAAGAAGAAGTCGCCGGTTATTTAAAGCATGATAATCGTCTGTGATTGTTCTCCACTGGTTGCCCTGGCTTTATGCGATCAGCTTACCCTGTTAGACGCCCTGTTCAATAATGTCATTATCCCGGAAAATGTCTATGCGGAAGCGACGATAGCCGGTAAACCGGAAGCTGTTAAAATAGCCGCCTACGCTCAGGGAAAAGTCGTTAGAGCGGCTAATCCGCTCCCGGCGCAACTACAGGGGAATGTACTGGGGAAAGGCGAAACCGAAGCTATCGCCCTCTATTGGGAAAAGTCCGCCGATTACCTTCTGGTAGACGAAGACAAGGGCCGCCGCTTCGCCAAAACTAACGGTATCACCATCATTGGTTCTCTTGGTATCCTGCTTCTAGCCAAGGAGAAAAGCCTTATTACTTCCGTGAGACCTTTCATTCATATTCTCCGTGCCTCAAACATCCGCATTGCCGAGTTTCTCTATCAGAGCATACTCAGATTGGCAAAAGAATGAATATCCGCTCTGTGAATGACTTTCAGAACAAGGTACCAGGCACTCTTTTTTTCGATAAAAATTTATCCAGAAATTTGGTGCCAGGCACCTCCTGGGCGGTAAGGGATACGGCGCAGACGGCAAGCAGGGCGGCGGCAAAAAAGGATGATGTACGCATGGGGACCTCCTAAAAACGGTGTCTGGCACCAGTTTAGCCCTGTCCGGTGTTTTCTGTCAACAAATAAATTCGGAATTCGGAGTAAACGCATATGGTGTCAGTCATCGTTGGAACATTAAGAATGAAGCGGAAAAAGTGAAGAGTAGGATATTCTCTCTTCATCCTTCCTTCTTCGCCTTATTCTCATTTAATTGACCACATAGCGGTCTACTTGCGCCTTTGTGGTCGAATTCTCTTTCTTCCGGTCACAAGGACTAATCTCCCTCGCTGGGCCAGGGGTTATCCCGGATGCCTGCAAGTTCCACGATGGATTTGTGGCACTGGTTCCGCAGGAGGTTCACCGCTTCTTTCCGGGGCAGGGTAAGGTCCGGGAGGAGCGGTTCCCCTATCCGCAGGGTGATGAGGGGGTAGTTTTTTTTGAAAAGCCGGTAGAGCCCCCAGGCTGGGCGGTAAGAAAAGGCCATGGGGATGACGGGAAGCTGGTATTTATAGGCCATGGTAAACATGCCCTTCTTAAAGGGGCGGATCGGCTGGTAATAGGGCCAATTACTGCTTTCCGGGAAGACGTGGAACCATTTTTTCCTGGCGTGGAGCTCGTCAAAGGCCTGATTAAAATATTTGATCACATGGATATCCGTGGGAACCGGAATACCCCCCACCAGGCGGATGAGGTGCCGGTCGGGGCCGGAGATGTTTTCCTTCCATGCGGGAAAATACAAACGCCGGAACCGAATGGCCTTGAGGATGCATAAAAAATCCCAGCGCAGCATGTGGTTTGATACGGTAAGGGCCCCGTTACGGAACAGGGCCCGGTATTTTTTTAGGATATTCCGGCCTTCAATTTTGAGCCCGAACCGAATGGGTAAAAGGAAAAAAACCAGGGTAAAAATTCCCAGGTAGATCAGGGCGCTGCGAATCCTGAAGCCCAGGGATTTGTCCAAAAAGGGGTAGTGTTCATCCAGGATTACCTCCACCTCTTTGGGCCCGAGGATCAGGTGTTCGTCAGGGCGGGCAGGGTAAACCAAATTGAGACAGGGAACATAGGGAACATCGTCAGGGTTTTTCATAGCCGCTCCATGAGCCCCCTCGGGCCCTCAATATAGTTTGGTAAGATAGGTTGAAAGCACCGGTATATAGGTAACGATGAGGACCACCCCCAACTGGATGAGGAGGAAGGGTAAAACATACCGGGCAATTTCCACATAGGGTTTCCTAAACCGGTAACTCGCCAGGAAAAGGTTCATTCCCACCGGCGGCGTCAGGAAGCCCGCCTCCAAATTAATCAGAAAGATAATCCCCAAATGAACCGGGTCTATTCCATAGGCCATGCCCAGGGGCGAAATCAGGGGCAGTATAATCAGAATAGCGGAAAAAATGTCGATCAAACAGCCGACCACCAGCAGGGACAGGTTGAGGATGAGCAGAAAGAGGTACTTTGAGGAAATGGCGCTTTGGAGCCACCGGGCGAACCGTTCCGGCCCCTGGGTATCCACAATGTAGTAGGAGAGGGCCTGGGACAGGGCGAGGATGGAGAGGATGCCCCCGATGATGGGAATGGCCTTGGTGAATACCCGCTTTATTTCCGACAACTTAATATCCCGAAAAATAAAGACCTCCACCACAAAAACATAGATCACCGCCGCTGAGCCGATCTCCACCAGGGAGAGCACACCGGAAAAATACCCCAGCACCAGTAAGAAGGGCAGCAGGATCTCCAGGGATGATGCTTTCAGGGCCGCCCCGGCTTTTTCGAGGCGAAAGGGTTCCAGGGGAATTTTGGTTTTAACCGAAAAAACAATCCCCACCAGGATCATCGCCCCGACCAAAATAATGCCCGGGATGATGCCCCCCAGGAAGAGGTGGATCGTGTTGGTCCTGGTGGCGGCCCCTACCAGGATCAGGGGCAGGCTGGGGGGAAAGAGGAGGCCGATACTGCCCGAGGCGGTGAGGAGCCCGATGGAAAATTTTGGCGGATAGGGGGCATTTTCCGAAAGCACCGTGTAGAGGATGCCCCCCAGGGCGAGGATAGTCACCCCCGAAGCGCCGGTAAAGGAGGTGAAAAAGGCGCACATACACACCGCCGCGATGATGACCCCCCCGGGAAGCCAGCCGAAGAGGCTTTTGAAGGTCAGCATCAGCCGTTCCCCGGCCTTGCTCTCGGACAGGAAAAAGCCCGCCAGGGTAAAGAGGGGAATGGCGACAAAGCTGTTTTGGGTGAGGGCCGTGTAGATCTGATTGGCGACCACGTCTATTTCTCCCCCGGCGCCCTGGATGAGGATCAGTGCCGCGGCCCCGATGACCACAAACAGGGGGGTCCCCAAAAAAGCCGCCAGGATGATGAGGATCAATGCCGGGGTTTTGAGGTACCAGGCCAGGGTAAAAAAAGCGTCATTTATCGTGTAGGCAAACTCCGGAATGTCAAAACCCCAGAGGAACTTAAAAATCATCGGCAGGGAAAGAATTGTCCCTAAAAGAACAGCCAGCACCGCAAGGAACCGGGCCTTTCCCCGCAGGGGGGTAAGACGGGCAAACCGGAAGGCCATCACCGCGTACCCCAGGGGCATCACCAGGGCAAAAACCTGGTCCGGAATAAACCCGATAAGCTGCGGGGGGGAAAGGTAAATTTTGACAAAAGAAAGCGAACACCAGGCAAAAATTGTTACCACCATGGCCGATAAGAGCCCGGAACCAATGGCAAAGATGCTTTTGAATTTTTCATTGGAACTAAACTGCAAGAGTCCGATGGAAAGATGATCCCCCACCTTGGTGGTATGCATCCCCGAAAAAAGCCCCAGACACAATAAAAAATGTATGATAAGCCCCGGGGATGCGGGTACCCGGGAATGAAAAAACACCCTAAGAACGGTTTCCGCCGCGGGCAGCAGGATCAGACAGCTCAGGGAAACATACCCAAGCCCCTGCTCAAGGTTCCATAAAAAGGATCTTGTTTTTCCCAGCATTAACGTCCGCCCCGGTGAGCCCTGAGCAGGGCTTCAATTTTTTCGTATAGCTCCCGGTTAAAGGTATTTCCCAATAGGGAAGGAATCGCCCGGTTCATATCATCGTACCAGAGCTGTTCCTGGGCCGGGCTTACTTCGTTAATTTTAAGGCCGTAATTTTTCATGGTGGAGATGGCGCTGGTCTCAAGCTGCTGAATAGAGGTATCCAGTTCCGTCTCCAGCCGTTTGGCAATCCGCAGCAGGGCCGGTTTATGTTTTTCCGGGATGGAACGCCATGCGGCCTGGTTCATGACGATACCTCCCATAAAGGGGGCAATATTAATAGAAGCCATGTTTTTTGCCACCCCGAAGATCTGCAGCCCCCCCACGTTAATCGGGCTTTGATACACCACGTCTATCATTCCGCCGTTAAGGTATACCAGGGCCTGGTTCATGGCGACCGGAACCATCTGATAGCCCATGGCCTTAAAGGCATCCATCAATGCCGGTTCCTGTTCGCTGGTCCCCAATTTTTGGCGCCGCAGATCCGTGGGGGTAAAAATCGGTTGTTTGGAGAAGAACCTGACCCAGCCCGCCTTTGACCAGGCCAGGGTAAAAAACCCCTCCCGGTTGATCCGCGCTTCCAGATCCGGCTTTAGGTTATTCAGCACCAGGTCCAGTTCCTCGTTGTTCCTGATAAGAAAAGGACAGCTCAGGGTCATAATTGCGTGATCCGGCGTGATGGCATTAAGGCCGAAGGAGCTTAAAATTGCCGCCTGGATCTGGTTTCCCTTGAGTTTACGGAGTACATCTCCCTCGGCCCCTGCCACCCCGTTATGATAAACCATCAGTTCCACTTCGCCGTTAGACGCGGTCCGCCATTCCGCGGCCATCCGGTTCAAAGCCGCCCCCCAGGGGGTGTTTTCGGGAACCAGCGATGCCAGCTTAATGGTGATCCGCCGCTGGGCGTGGGCCGGATCAGGAACGAGGAGTCCGCAAAAAACAAAACAAAAAAGTAAGAATCGGCTCATGGGTTTCATTATCTCTCCTATTTATTTTATATATACTATTTTTACTAGTAAAAGGAAGTTATTTCAAAATCTTAGTTCTGAAACCGGTTCAAGTATACCACTTTTAAAATTCTCATTCAATGAATATACTCATTTAAGTGTAGCATAATAGGGGGATCTGTCAATTAAGCCGGTTCCGGAATCGGTTGTTTTGTTACCAAAGCCTTTCCCCAGTATGTTCGGGGGCATATATGCGTTTAATAAAATTCGGTCTTTTGCTGGTGATTTCTCTGGCCCTCGGCGCCTGTAAGCGCCAGGACCCGGCCCGGTCCATGACGGTGTTTTCCGGTTCCGCCATGGCGCCGGGAATGGCCGTGGCGGACCTGGCGGATTACCGGATCGCCTATTACGAGGCCGCGGCCTGGACGGAAGAAGAAATCGCCGGCGGGACCATCACGGAAAGTGATGAACCCTTCAGAATGGCCGATTATGGGCCCCGGGGAGAACTGCCCCAGGAGATACACCGGGCCGCAATTTATGTGGTTTTTTCCCAGCCCGTGGTTCCCCTGGCAAAGCTGGGGGAGCCCCTGGGGCCGGAGGCGGCCGATGGGCTTTTTACGATAGACCCGCCCCTGGAGGGGGTATACCGCTGGTATGGGTCCAGACTCCTCTCCTTTGAGCCGGCTGCGGAAAACCTCCCCCAGCGGCGCTATACGGTTACCCTCTCGGACACCCTGCGATCCCTGGGGGGAAAGTCCCTGGAGGGGGGAAAAAGTTTTTCTTTTGAAACTGAAAGGCTTTCGGTTTTGTCCTGTTCCCTGGGAGACGGGGATGGTTATGTCAGTCCCCGGGACGCCCCCCCGGAGGAGGCACGGAATATCGCCCTGATCTTCTCGTATCCGGTGAACCTCGCGGAGATAGGCCGCTGGCTGGAGCTTCGCGCCGAAGGCAAAACCCTGCCGTTTCGGGTGGGCCGGCCCGCCAAGGTTGAGGGCCGGGACCTGGTTCCGGAACAGGGGGTCCTGGTGACCCTGAACGAGGCCCTCCCCATGGACACCGAGGTAAACCTCACGGTTCTGGCCGGGGCCCGGTCGGAACCGGGGTGGCTTGGCTCCAAGGAGGACTGGAATTTCACCTTTCACACCCTGCTCCCCTTTAGGTTTGACGATAGTTATGTCCGTTCCTCCGCTTCTTCCCGGGCCGGTGAGGGGGATTCCATCTCCATAACCCTCACCTTCAGTCACCCCGTGGATCCCGCGGGGGCGGAACGCTATTTTTCGATAGCGGGGATGCCCCCGGCCCAACGGGAAAATGTCCAGGTTTACGGCACGTCGGTGGTACTAAACGGCTTTCCCCTGGAGTACCGCCATGATTACCGGGTCCGGATCTCGGCGGAGCTCAGGGACCTTTGGGGAAGGCCCCTGGGAACGGCCGAACCGGTCCTGGTCCAGGTGGGGGAGGCCGCAAGTTATGTATATACCCGAAACTCCGGTCCCCGGATGTTGGAAGGGGCTTTTCCCCCCCGGGTGGTATGGGAGGCCCAGAACCCCCTGTCCCTGCGTTTCCTTTCCCGCGCCGCCGCGGGTCCCTATGAGCGTATTCCTCCGGGGGCCCTGAAAGCCCTGGATCTTTCGGCGTTTCCCGCCAATTCCCGGCGGTTTTTTATGGAGGACCTTGCCCCCTACCTGGGACCCGGGGGGCGGGGCAGCGTGGCCATGGGCTGGGATTATCAGGCCCGATCCTCCTGGGGGGAACGGGAGGTGTACCGGAGCCAGGAATGGCTGACGGTCCAGGTAACCGATATCGGTATCACGGTCCGCTACGGGTATAACAAGGTCCTGGTCTGGGCCACCCGGCTTTCCACCGGGGAACCCGTTGCCGGGGCCCGGGTGGAACTCCTGGAGGGAACCAGCCTGGTCCGGGAGGGCCGTACCGATGCCCAGGGGCTGGGGATTTTTGAATTCCCCGACGGGGCCTTTGTGGCCCAGTTCACCCAGCCCACAAGCTCCCTCCAGCGGAACGGGACCGTGGGAAAGGGCTTTCGTATCCGGGTGAGCCAAGATGGCGGGGCCCGGGCCGGGGGGGACGAGGTTGAATTCATCCCCAATGACAGCCATAATTTGTGGCGTTTTGACCTGGAATCCGTGGCCACTCCCTTTACCGTGGAGGACCCCCGGCCGGTGATCCTCCTTTTTACCGACCGGGGCATCTACCGGCCCGGGGAGACCGTCACCTTTCGGGGCATAGACCGGACCCTGAACCGGGGCCGTTTTGCGGCATACCAGGGGCCCTATGCTATCGAGGTAAGTACCGGCGCTTACCAGGCCCCGGTGATCGCCGCCATGCAGGGGGTAAGTTCCCCCAACGGGGGGAGCCACGGTTCCTTTACCCTCCCCCCGGACCTGGACCCCGGGGTATACTCCATTCGGTACAAACGGGGGGATGCCGTTAACATCACCTCCTTTACGGTCGCGAATTTTGAGCGGACCCGGTTTGCCCTTTCCCTGACCTTCCCGGATTTACTTTTTTATGCCGGTGAAGCCCTGTCCGCCCGGATTTCCGCGGCCTATCTCGCCGGGGGGGGGCTTTCGGGGGCGGCCTACTCCTGGTATTGGACCAGGGAGCCCCTGAACTTTAATCCCGGCGGGGACTGGTCCTATTGGCGTTTCGGCCCGGAACTTTCCGACAACCGTTCCTTTGTGAGCCAGGGAGAGGGGACCCTGGGGCCGGACGGAAGCGCCGATATAAGCCAGGTCCCCCTTTCGGAGGGGATCGAAGGGGCGCCCTATCAATACCGGCTGGAAGCCACGGTGCAGGACGCTGCCCGGCAGGAGATCGCTGGCCGGGGCAGTATCATGGTCCACCCCGCCTCTTTCTACATCGCCGCCCGGCTGGACCAGGGCGCCAGCCCCAATCCCGCCGTCCCTTCCGCCTGGTTCCTGTCCGCGGGAAGCCCCTCGGTGATAAGCTGGGCCCTGCTCTCCCCGGAGGGGGAACCTTACCGGGGGCCGGAAAACTGGCAGGGGGAGCTTAGCTACGAGTTGGTGCGGTACGAGTGGAAACAGGCCCGCCAGGCCGGAGTGGGGGGCCGGGTGAACCTCCTTTGGGAACGGGTTGAGACCGTGGAGGAGGGGGGAACCCTGGAACTCCGGGCCGGAGGCCGGGAGGGCCTTGCCGGTACCCGGACCGTTACCCCCGCCCAAAGCGGGCAGTGGGAACTCCGCCTGCGGAGCCGGGACCCCCGGGGCCGGCCCGTGGTAACCCGGTTCGGGTTTTATGTTTCCGGCGTGGGCTGGGTCCGCTGGGGGGCGGACGATGTGGACAGCATCACCCTTACCCCGGATAAACCCAGTTATGCCCCGGGGGAAACCGCCCGGCTCCTGGTCCGATCCCCCCTTCCCCGGGGGAAATACCTCCTTACCCTGGAACGGGAGGGGATCCTCTCGGAAAAAATTATTGAGATGGATGGTTCCGCCCGGACCATTGCTGTTTCCATCGACGAAACCCAGGTTCCTCTGGTGTATGTGGTCCTTTCATCCTATACGATCCGGTCCGGGCCCCCGGAAAACAGCTACTATGAACCGGATCTGGATAAACCCAAGGGGGTTTTTGGGCTGATTGCCCTGCGGGTGGATAATAAAAGCCGTCAGTATGCCATTGAAATAAGCAACGGCAAGGGGGTTTACTCCCCGGCGGAGGAAGTGGAACTGCGCCTTGCGGTACGTCAAAACGGCCGGCCTGTTCCGGGGGCGGAATTGACCTTTATGGCGGTGGACCGGGGGGTGGTGGACCTCATTGATTACCACGTCCCGGACCCTCTGGCTTATTTTTACGATCCCGGGAACTTTCCCCTGGGGGTACGGGGGGCGGACAGCCGTTCCCTGCTTATTGATCCCGTTACCTACGCCCTCTCCGATCTCCAGGGAGGGGATGCCGACGATGATGGCAAGCTGGATGAACGGATGGATTTCAGGGCCACCGCTGTTTTTGAACCGGCCCTGATCACCGGCCCCGACGGAACGGTAACGGTGAAATTCAAACTCCCCGACTCCCTAACCACCTACCGGTGTACTGCGGTGGCCGCGGGGCTGGATGCCTTTGGCATTGAAGAGCAGGACCTGCAGGTAAGCGCCCCCCTCACCGCCCTGACCGCCCTGCCCCGGAAACTCCGGTGGCGGGATACGGGACAGGTGTCCCTGATCTTAACCAATCTGGAACAGGAGACGGTGAAAGCCGAGGTTTCCCTGGAAATTGAGGGTATGGAGGGGGTGCTGGTGGTGGATGGCGGGGATAGCAAAACCCTGACCATAAAACCCGGGGCATCCGCGGAGGCGCCCTTCCGGGTTGCCGCCATTGGTTCCGGAACGGCCCGGCTGGTATTCACCCTTCGTTCCCCCCAGGTGAACGAGCGGATCATCCGCAATCTTACCGTGGACCGGCCAATACTCTACGAGACCGTAACCACCATGGGGAATTTGGGGGATGAGGCTCCCTTTATGGAGGAGGGAGTGGTCCTTCCCTCGGTAATTCCCGAAGGTACCGGTTCCCTTTCGATTTCCTTGTCCGTTTCCCGGCTTGCCCTGTTAAAGGAGGCGGTGGCTTACCTGCTGGAATACCCCTACGGCTGCCTGGAACAACGTACCGCCCGGCTCCTTCCCCTGATAAGTTTTGCGGACCACCTGGAGGCGTTTGATCTGGCCAGCCCCGTGGAGAATCCAAAGGAACTTATTGAGCACGAACTGGCGGAGCTTGCCAAAAATAAACTCAGCGACGGGTCCTATCCCTATTGGCCCGGGGGCCGGACCGGCAATTATTATGTTACCCTCCGGGTGGCGCATATCGCCGCCCTGGCCAAAGCCAAGGGCTATGCCCTTCCTCCTTCCCTGGAAATACCAAAACTCCTTACCTATTTGAGTTCCTCTGATTATGCCCGGCAGTATGCCCTGCGGGATCCCTTCCTTTGGGGCTATGCCCTGTGGATCCGGGCCAAACACGGGGAACAGATCGGCGGGGAGTTGAGTGGTTTTTTGAGCCGGGGAGATGCGGCGGGGATATCCGGCTGGGCCTTTGCGGGGCTTGCGGCCCTGGAATTGGGGATGCGGGATTTTGCCCTTTCCACCCGGGACCGGATTCGGCGTTTTATCCGGCCGGGGACCCGGACCCTGGATCTGGCTGATACCTATGAGCGGGGGGCCAACATCTGGGGCTATGATACGGATCGGTATGCCCTGGCCCTGATGCTCTACCAGGCGTTGAGTCCCCGGGACGATATGACCACCCGGCTGGCCGGGGCCCTGTTGGAACGGCAGCGCCGGGGGATATGGTCTAACACGGCCTCCTCATACTGGGCGGTTCTCGCCTTTGGGCAGGTGGCCGACGAGGAGGCAAAAACCGTCGTCAACCTAAGGGCCCGCCTTTCCCTGGGGGACGCCCCGCTTTTTTCCGGGGCATTCACCTCCTACGGCGGTACTCCCCTGTTCCGGTTTTTCCCCTTTACCGGGGAGATCCTCCGGGACCTCCCCCGGGACAGCCTCCTCCCCCTGCGGATAGCGCGGGAGGGTTCCGGCGTCCTTTATTACACGGCGAGCCTCCGCTACGGCGTTCCCACGGAACTGGCCCGGCCCCGGGATGAGGGCCTCTCGGTGTTTACCGAAACCTTTGACGCCGGGGGTGAGGCGGTCCGGGACGGGCGGCTCATCCCCGGCAAAACCTATACCCGCCGGGTACTGATCTCCAGCCCGCGGGACCGGACCTTTGTGGCCCTTAGGATACCGGTGCCTTCCGGGGCGGAAATAGTGGACGCCCTCCTGGTAACCAGCGCCACGGTTCCCCCTGACCCGGATGAGGAGGAGCCGCCGGAAACCGGCCGTTTCGCGGACTATGAGCCCTGGCAGGACCCCCGGCCCATACGGTTCATCCTGGACGATGAGGTCCGGTTTCATTGGGATTATTTTTCCCAGGGAAAAGCGGAGGTGGAATTCCGGTTCCGGGCGGTGATGCCCGGTGTATATCCGACCCCTCCGGCCCAGGCGGAATGTATGTACGAGGAGGAGGTCTTCGGCCGCGGAGCCGGGGAGCTGGTACGGATAGGGACGTGAATATCATCCTCTTTGAAGATCACGAAATCACCCGGCCCCTTCCCCGGCGGGACCCCCGGACCCTCCACCTGCTCAAGGTCCTCCGCAAAAAAACCGGGGACACCTTTGACGCCGGGGTCCTGGAGGGCAAGCTGGGCCGGGGCCGGATCGAAGCCCTGGAGCCCGACGGGTCCCTTTGGTTTTCCCTGGACCTTGGGGAGCCGCCGCCTCCGCGGGTTCCCATCCGGGTGGCGGTGGGCTTTCCCCGGCCCATACAACTCAGGCGGCTCCTGCGGGATCTTTCCAACCTGGGGATAGCGGCGGCGGATCTTTTGGGAACCGACCGGGGGGAAAAGAGTTACCGGGATACCAAACTGCTGGTTGACGGCGGTGCCCGGGCGGCCCTGGTCGAGGGGGCGGTTCAGGCCCGGGATACGGGGCTCCCCCGGCTTTCGGTCTACCCCAGCCTGGATGCCTGGCTCGCTGAAAAGCCCTGGGCGTCGTCCGCCGCTGAACCGGGAGCGGCCCCCGTATCCGCCGGTCCCCTCCTCGTGGCCGCGGACAATGTCCGCCCGGAGGGTTCCCTGGCCCGGTTCCCCGCCGCAAACCGGGCCTTTGTTTTGACCATAGGTCCGGAACGGGGCTGGTCTGACCGGGAGCGGCAGATCTTTGCGGCGGCGGGTTTTACCCGGCTCTCCCTGGGCCCCCGGGCGCTGCGTACCGAAACCGCCTGTACCGCGGCGCTTATTTTAGCTATGGAAAAAATAGGGGCCCTGGGATAAGATAGGTTCCACGGCTTTATAGTGAAAGGCTAAGACAGGATATGCCTAAAGAAATTTAACCACGAACCAACACGAACCACCCGAACAAAGAGAAGTTAGGAATAGGATATTGGGTACAGGATACTGTTTCGATACATTACTTACCAACAAAAATGTAACTTTCAAATGAAAAGTTCGTGGTTTTATTAGTATTTTTAGCCTTTGCAATCTACGAGTTTTGAAAATGCCGTGTTTTTTTTAAATTTTTTGTGGAAAAACATGAATTTTTTGCCGAAATGTGATATAATAGTTAGTATACCTCCATACTATGGGAGGGTGGTCCGATTATACCGTATCAACGAAGGAGGAAGCCATGACCCATGACCCCTATGCTTTAACTCCCCGGCCTCTTTCCATTTTCTGTTATTCATTCTCCAATAAGCCGGTTTCAAAACGCGGTTAGTTTTAAACCGGCTTTAGAAAACGTGGTTCTATACCCCGTGGGTATAGTATGACCGCTCGTTTGTCCTGTCCGGGATCTTCCCGGCTACACATTTTTAGGAGGAATTTATGTTAAAAAAGAGTCTGTTTTGGAAAGTTTTGGGAACCCTGCTGATCCTATTCCTGATATTCTCAGCCTGCTCCACAGGCACCGGGGGGAGTACGAAGCTCACCGACACAGGGGATGGGACTGGGGATGGAGATGGCGGAGGAGGAAACCAATCGAACCCAAAAACAGTGGACCTCAGTACTAATACCTCTTACAATGCTACACAATTGAACAACGACTTAAGTAGTACCTCCACTTATACGGAAGTAATCCTAAAAGCCGATAGTTATATCACAAGACAACTGGACGGTCCCCTGACGATTTCTACCAATAAAACCCTTAGGCTTGAGAGTGTAGGACTTATAGTTCCTGCTAGTAAAACGGCTACTATAGCGGGCAACGTTGATGTTTACACGAATGGTAAATTCTTACTGTCTCAGGGGACCTGTGAAAATACCGGTACGATTACCGTCTACCGTAGCGGAGAATTCTTGCTGAACCAGGGGAGTTTTACAAACAAAGGCAATATTGACGTTAACGCTAGCGGCCTATTGTCGCTGACTAATGGGATCTTTACCAATCTAAGTGGTGGTACGCTTACCGTTAATAGCGGCGGTGAATTCGTGTTGGACACGGTGTCCGGAACAAATGAAGGCAGGATCATCATTAAGAGTGGCGCCACGACAAGAAGTAAGAATGGCAGCAGCCTTGTAGGAAGTGGGCTTACCGTCGTGGAACGGGGCGGTAAGGCGTATCTGTATCCAGGCGGAACCGAAACCCTTTACGTTGGCGCTGAAGCCGCCGCGGTATTTCAGATTGTAAGCGGTACCTTCTCCTTCAACAATACGAAGTTTGTCCTGGATGGTACCGGAAACGCAAACGGACGATCGGGCGGTTATGAAATTTCTTCGACGCAACACTTGGAGATTACCCCCGGAAGTGTACTTACGGTTCCTGCTGGCTCTACACTGGGCATAAGCACGAGGTCTTCTTCCTCCCCCCATGGAATAATAGAAGCACCAGACGTATCAGGTACAACACGCGCTCG
>NZ_JAJQRC010000013.1:0-75701 GCF_046533115.1 Treponema sp. TIM-1 | reverse complement strand
GCACCGGTGTAGGGTCCATCACGCTGACGGGAGCTGCAACCGGGATAACCATCAATGCGGGCGGAGGAACAGAGGTCCTCACCGCCCTGGGCCCGGGCGCGACCATCACGCAGAATGCGGGAGTCGGCAGCAACGCGCTGGTCCTGGGGTCCACTCAAAAAACCATCATTGACCTTGGCACTACCACCGGCGGGGCATTCGGAAGGATCATCATCGGCGGTGGCACAAATCCCGGACAGATAACCTTTACGGTGGCCGACTCGGCCATACAGATTGGAGCCAGCCCGACCCTGACTACCGCATATTCGGCGGCGACTAAAATAGGGGGGGTAGCCTGGAGCTCAAAGTCTGTATCTATTTATACCGACAATACCACTGTTGGTACTAGTGGACCGGGTAAATTCACCGGTCTTAAGAACAGCGGCAGCGAGAATATTATCGGCAACAACAGCAGCACCAACACTATTTATATTGACAGTACGCAGGATGTAGAGTAGGTCTCTAACCTGACTAACTGCCAATGTGTTGTCCGAACAGGTTAAAAACCTGTTCGGGCAGCCCGGCAACGGGCGTTACGCCCCATCCGTGTGATCCCCAGGCATAGGTCCGGGGATCACACGGATTATCATGTCGGAACACCCATTTTTCCCTGCTTTCATCTTCCTGCTTCGCCTTCACGGTCGAATTCTCCCCATTCCTCCTTCCTCTCTCTTAATTCCTCCTTTTCCCCCTTCTTCGCCTTTGTGGTAAATTTCTTAATGCGGCGCCGGATGGCGTCTTCGCGGTGGTTTCTTACTATACTGTGGGCCCGTCCCCAAACCGGAGGAAAAATTCCCCCACTGCCCCGGCAACGGTAACACCGCCCCGGCTGAATTTCCTGAATACCAGCCGGCCACCGCCGGAAGCGAGGACAGCGGCCCGTTCACAGACATTGTCCACCCCGGTGATTGACCGGACAAAGTCCGAGGCGGTAAATTGACCCGGGACGCCCTTGAGTTCCTCCGGGGAATAGGCAAAAAACTGCCATCCCCTTTTTTTACAGAGGGAGCAAAGACCTGGCTCGTCCTTTTTGGCCGTAACGGTCCCCACGGCAGCCGCAGCGCTGCTGTTTATCCCGTGCAAGGCCAGGGCCGCCTCCAGGACGCTTTGAATTTCTTCCTCGGGGACCCCCCGTCTGCAGCCTATACCCAGGTACAAACAGGGGGGAACGAGCTGCAGCCAGCCCTTGGGGGGGCGGTAGAGGGATACGGCGATACCCACGGGCGCTTCAAACCCCGGGGCGGTTTTGAGCCCCGGTGGCAGGGGCCCGGTGATGGAAAAATCGCTTTTCAGGGCCATGGTTTCCCCCGCAAGCAGGGCGGCGGATACCTGTTTTGCCTTTTCCAGGGAATCTATCACCAGGCCGTTAGCCTGGGCCCAGAGGTCCACGGCGAAAACCTGGTTTATATCGGTGGCGGTGGTGATCACCGGAACACTGTGCAGCAGGGCGGCCAGTTCCCGGGTCAGGGCATTGGCCCCGCCCAGGTGGCCTGAGACTAATGATATGACCCAAGCGGCCTTCTCGTCGATAACCACCACCGCCGGATCCTGGTCTTTGGATTGCAGCAGGGGCGCCACCGTGCGGACCGCGATCCCCGCAGCGCCGATGAATATCAGGGCGTCCCCGGTGCGAAAGGCCTCGGCGGCCTGTTCGGCCAGGGTCCCCCCAGGCTCCAGGATACTATGCCCCTGGCGGGCCAGCAGATCCGTAAGCCGCCCTTTCAGGGCCCTCCCCGGTCCGGTAAAGGCAAAAACCGCGATAATCATTTCCGGGCATCCCGGTATTCATGGCTAAATCCCGGATCGTAGAGCCGGGAACGTTCATAGCCGGTTCCGAGGAATCCCCCCACGAGGATCAACGCTGTTTTGGTAATCCCGCTTTCCTCCTGCAGCCGGGGCAGGGTATCGATGGTGCCCCGGAGGATCCGTTCCTCGGGCCAGGACGCCTTGTACACGATTGCCGCGGGGGTATCCGGGGGGTAGCCCCCTTCCAGCAATTTTTCCCGTACCTCCCCGATCAGGGCGGCGCTTAAAAAGATCGCCAGGGAAGCCCCGTGGGAAGCGAGGAGCCGGAGGTCCTCATGTTCGGGTACCCCGGTTCTGCCCGAAACCCTGGTGATGATCAGGGTTTGTGAAATGCCGGGGAGGGTATATTCCGCCTTCAGCGCGGCGGCGGCGGCGCTGAAGGAACTAACCCCGGGGACAAGCTCGTAGGAAAAACCCAGTTCGTCCAGCCGGTCCATCTGTTCCCGGATAGCCCCGTATAAAGCGGGATCCCCGGTGTGGAGCCTGACGGTCATCTGCTTCTTTCTCTCCCCTGCCTTGAACCGTTCGATCACCTCCTCCAGGGTCATGGAGGCGCTGTTATACGCCATACATGCTGGTTTTGCCCAGGCGAGCAGCTCCCCATTGACCAGAGAACCCGCATAGATGATCTGATCCGCCCGGGTGATCAGTTCCTTTCCCCGGAGGGTTATCAAGTCCGGGGCCCCCGGACCGGCTCCGACAAAATATATCATAGACTCCCCCGGTCCCTTACCCCGGTATTTTTCATAGACCCTCCCATTGTTCCAAAAGCTCCACGGCTCCGGCGGTACTCCCCAGGAAGCCCCGGGTGGTGGAGAACACCACCGCCCCGGTCTTGAGCTTTCCCCCGGCCCGGCGATCCAGCTGTTCCTGTATCCCGGTGAGGATCCTCCCTTTGACATCCTCCCAGAGTTTTCCGCCGCCCAATAGGGCCAAAACCTGTTCGGTGGTGGCGGCATCGAGGATCTGCCCTATCAGGCGTTGGGGGGCTCCCGCACGGCCTGCATAGGCGGCGAATATCTCCAGCCGGGGATCCCCGTATTTGGAATGGGTATTGAAGTTCCCCGTAACCAACTTTATCAGTTTTCCGATATGCCCCACCAGCAGCAGGTAGGCAAAGCCGAATTCCACGGCCAGATCCAGGGCCTCGCCGATATAATTACTACAGACCACCGGGGCGCCGGTGGCGGCGTCCCCCCAGGTTTTCAAAAAATCCCTGCCGTAGTTCCCCGGGGTGATCAGCGCCTTGTGTTCCCCCCCGGCGCGGAGGACTGAAAATTCCGCCCGGATGGCGCCGATGAATCCGTCGTCGCTTTTAGGCTCCACCACCCCGCTGGTTCCCAGGATCGAAAGCCCCCCCACAATCCCCAGCCGGGGATTAAAGGTCTTCCGGGCGAGGGCTTCCCCCCCGGGGATGGATATGGTAACGGTAAGCCCCCCGGGGTAACCGTATTTTTCGCACACCCCCTGCAGGTTTTCGCGGATCATCCTGAGGGGGGTCCGGTTGATGGCTGCGGCGCCCACCGGCGGGTCCAGCCCGGGTTTGGTGACCCGCCCCACCCCTGCTCCGCCCCGGATGATGATCCGGGAGGCGCGGTTCTTTTTAACCTCCGCCCGGACCAGGATGCCGTCGGTTACGTCCGGGTCATCCCCCGCGTCCTTCCGTACTCCGCAGGACGCCCCGGACGCGTCCCGGCGTATGTCCTCCGGGATAAGGGTCAGCCGGGCGCCCCGGGGGGTAAGGATCTCCACGGAACGGGCTTCCCCGGGGTCTTCGGCCAGCACCAGGGCCGCGGCCGCCTTGGCGGCGGCGGCGGCGCAGGTACCGGTGGTGTACCCGTACCGGAGTTTTTTTCCCTCCACCAGCCGGTATTCATCCATGGGACAAGCTCCAGGTTTTACAGCGCTCCAAAAAGCGCCGGGCCATGGCAGGGGCCGAATAAAAATGGAGGTGGGGAAATCCGGCGTAGAGGGAAGCGGCGGCCCTCCCGGCGGACCAGGTTTCTCCCCCCACGGGCTTCACCGCGATAAAATCATCCCCGGGACAATCGCTGTCCCAATAGTGAAATTCGTGCCCCCGAAAAACACCGCCCCGGGGACAGAGCAGATTATCGGATCGGGCGGTATAGGCGGCATAACCAAACCGGACCGGGCGATCCTTTTTAACGCAGGAACCGGGAAAAATATCCGCCATGGGGTATCGTGTCCCTTTGGAGTCTTCCAGGGTACGGTGGAGGTACATAAACCCCCCGCATTCGGCGATACCGGGCATACCCGACTGCAGGGCGTTACGGATATCCTCCCGCATGCCCCGGTTGTCCGCGAGGGGGGCCGCGTAAAGCTCAGGATAACCTCCCCCCAGGTATAAACCGTCCAGCCCGGCGGGAAGCCCTTGGTCGGCAAGGGGGCTAAAAAAAACCAATTCGGCCCCCATTTTTTTAAACAGGTTGAGGCTGTCCTCATAATAAAAACAAAAGGCCCGGTCCCGGGCAATCCCCAGGCGGACCGGAACCAGGGGGGCTTCGTTCATTTCCGGGAAAAGGCCGGATTCGTCTGTTACCCTGAGGGGAGGCGCGGATTGGGCCAGGCGGATGATGCCGTCCAGGTCCAGGTACTGTTCGATACCATAGGCCCAACGGCCGATTTTTTCTTTCAGGTCCCCCAGCTCTTCCGCGGTGACCAGTCCCAGGTGCCGGCTTTCAATGACCCAATCCTCAAGGAACGGAAGATACCCAAAGACCTCCAGGCCGGTTTCCTTTTCGATGAGGGCCTTGAGACCGGGGTATAAATTTTCCCGGATACGGCTTAATACCACCCCCCGGATATGGCTGTCCTTTCTGAACTCGGCCAGGCCCTTAATCCGGGCGGCAACGGAGACGGAAAGGCCCGCGCAATTTTCTATGAGGATCACCGGGGTTTGGGTTACCCGGGCCAGGTGCCAGGTACCGGCTTCGGTGGTAGTTCCCCCAAGACCGTCATAAAAGCCCATGACCCCTTCCAAAACCGCGATATCCCTGGCCTGGGTGTTTTCGTAGAGCAGCCGGATCACGGTTTCTTCATTACAAAAAAAGAGATCCAAATTGGAGGAATAGGCGCCCACGGCCTCCCGGTGAAACAGGGGATCAATATAATCGGGACCGCACTTAAAAGCGGCGGGCCGGTACTTCCGGTTGATCAAGGCCCGGAGGATACCGCAGGTTAAAGTGGTTTTACCGGAACCGCTGGAACCCGAGGCGACGCAGATCCGGGGCAGGGGGTAATCGAACATCCTAGCCGCCCCCGGAGATAATATACACGGGATCCAGGGCCCGCATCAAATGATATTCCCCCCGCCGGTCGGCCTTGGACAGGATGAGTTCCACCACATCGGGATTGGACAGGGCGTGTTTTTTCAGCAAGCCCACGGCTATGCACAGGGTCTCCAGGGTTATGGCGTTGATCACCACCCGGCACCGGGGATTTTTCGCCAGGACCGCCGCCAGGATCGATTCCAGCCGGCCGGAACTGCCGCCGATAAAAACCCGGTCCGCCGGGGGCAGCCCCTCCAGGGCTTCCGGGGCCGTACCGGGCACCGGGATGATATTCCAAAGCCCCTGCCGCTCCCGGTTTCGCTCCACCAGGGCCAGGGCCTCGCTGTTCCGCTCCACCGCGTAAACCCGGCCGTACCTGGCCCGCAGGGCCATCTCGCAGGAAACCGAACCGGTCCCCGCGCCGATGTCGTAGGCAATGCTGTCGTTTTCCAGCCGGAGTTTCGCCAGGGATACGGCCCGTACCTCCTCCCGGGTCATGGGGACGGCAGCCCGGATAAATTCGTCATCCCCCAAACCGTAATTGCCCCGGGACAGGGAACGGGGGGCGGGATTCTCGACCAGCGCCACCGAGAGGGGATCAAAGGGGAGGTCCGCCAAGGTTTCCGCCGGGCCGGAGCGGAGCCGTTCATCGGGGTAGGAGAGTTTTTCCCCCACATGGACCATGAGGTTCCCCAGGCCCCCCCGGGTAAGGACCTTGCAGAGACGGGCGGCGGTGGTTTCGCCCCCGGTGAGGAAGAAGGTTTTCCGGTGGTACAGCACCGGCCCGATGACATCCCCCTCCCTGCCGTGGAGGCTTACCACCCGGACATCCTCCCAGGGGATGCCCAATACACCGGTAAAATACACCAGGGAACTTATCCCGTTTATGACCCGGAAGGACCAGCCCCGCTTTTTTATCAGGGGAATGAGTTTTCCGGCTCCACTGTAAAATCCGCAGTCCCCGGAAAAGAGCACCGTAAACTCCTCACCGGGGCTGTCTTCGATACGGCGGATTATTTCCTCCGCCCCGGTAAGGGCATAGCGTTTCTTGCCCTGGGCTAAATTTTCCACCGCGGATAAGAGCCGTTCCGCCCCGATAAGAACGGGGCTTGCCGCAATGGCCTCCCGGGCCGCACCGGTCAAAACCGCTTCCGCGCCGGGACCTGCCCCCACCAGGTAGATCCTTTTCCCCGCCATTTTTCAACCGCCCCTTTCGTCCACAAAAAAAGCCGGGAACTCTTTCCGCAAAATTTCCATGATTCCCGGTAAGGTATACCCCTCCGCCTTTGCCGGCCGCTTGAGGATCACCACGGTTACCCCCTCCTTTTGGGCGGCGCGTATCTTTTCCAAAAGCCCCCCCTCCTCCCCGGTTTCCTTGGTCACGAGCCAGGAAACACCGGTATGCCGCAGCAGGGCCCGGTTAAAGTCCTCCTGAAAGGGTCCCTGCAGGGCTATCACCCGGGAAGGGGAAAACCCCAGGGTCCGGCACTTTCTTATCCCCTCCTCCAGGGGCAGGATCCTGATGAACACCCGATCCCGCAGTTCCGGCCGGGCAAAGGATTCCAGATCTTTACTCCCCGTGGTTAAGAGGATGCCACCCTCCTCTTGGGCCAGAAAGGCCGCGGCCGCGGCCATGGTGTCCGCCCGGCGGACCGGTATTTCCCGGGGCAGGGACAGGGCCTCCCTTTGCAGCCTGAGGTAACGGCATTGGGCCCTGGCGCAGGCATCCCGGATGTTTCTTGTAACCTCCACCGCATAGGGGTGGGTGCAGTCGATGACATAATCCGGCCTATGCCGGAGGAGTTCCCCGTAGATTCCGGCGGCATCCAGCCGGCCCGGCCGTATATCAATCAGGGGAGAGCCGCCCCTCCCCTCCCCTTCCTCCAGGAGTTCTTTCCCGTATTCGGTGGCGGTAAACACCCGCAGCCGGCAGGGGCTTTTTACGGAACGCCGGACTTCCTCGATAAACAAGCGGCCTTCGGTGGTTCCCGCAAAAACAAAGAATTCAGTCACGGCGGTAGCCCCTGAGGGTTACCATCTTTCCGCCGATAAGCCCGGTTTCCGCGCCGCCGACAATGACCGTGGTAACCATATCGGCCTTTTGGTTCCGCAGTTCCCCGAGGCTCATGATACGGCTCTGTTCCCCCTCCCGGCCCGCGCAGCTTACGATACCGCAGACCGTCTCCGTACTGCGGCAGCCCAGGATGATGTCGCAGGCTTTTTCAAGGTGGCCCTTTCGTTTGGTACTGCCGGGATTATAGAGGCAGAGGGGGAAGCCCGCCGCCGCCGCCGCGGAAAGCCGGGCCGCGATCACTTCCCAGGGGGTGAGGAGGTCGCTGAGGCTGATTACGGCAAAGTCATTGGTCAGGGGCGCCCCCAACAGGGCCGCGGCGGCCAAAGCCGCGGTTATCCCCGGTATCACCAGGATCTCGACCCCTGCATATTCCGGGGCCAGTTCGTACACCGGACCCGCAAGGCCGTAGACCCCGGCGTCCCCGGAACATACCAGGGCAGTAGGCTTTCCTCCGGCGGCAAAATCCAGGGCCATCCGGCACCGTTTAAGTTCCCCGCCCATGGGGGTGGAAAATTGTTCTTTCCCCTTGATAAGGTCCTGTATCAAATCGAGGTAGCGTTGATACCCCACCACCACCTGGCACGCTTCCAGCGCGTACCTCGCTTCCGCGGTCAGATATTTTTCATCCCCCGGCCCAAGGCCGATCACATAGAGTTTCATGTTTTTTCCGGCCCTCCGGCAGTTTAGGTATAATATGCCGGCTGCCGCCTGTCAATAGCGGGGGGTTAGCGGTGTAGTAAATTAACCACGAACCACACGAGCAGGGAAGAATGATTAACCACGAACCACACGAACCTCACGAACAGGGAGGAATAATTAGCCACGAACCACGCAAACCGCTCGAACAGGAGGGAATAATTAACCATGAACTTTTACTTCGATATCTTGGAATTAATACCTGAATTCTCTTCTTTGTTCGTGGTGTTCGTGAGGTTCGTGGTTTTTCCTGTCCTTTGCTGAAATTATGATTATTTCCCTTGACCAGGGAATCGAATCCTGATATACTACTTCCAGACATTACAATGGGGAAGCAGGGTGAAATTCCCTCGCAAGTGCGTTACCGTTACAGCCGGGTTACCAGGGTCATATTTTTTCTGCGCACACCGGAAAAATATGAATAGCAGTGCGAAGCCATGGTGTGTGCCATGGCTTTTTTATTTAAGGAGTCTAATAAATCACCGAGATTTAGATTCAAATAATTCTTACAAGGAAGGAACCACGATGAAGAACAAACTCGTTTCGTTGACAGCCTGTGCGCTGTCCCTGTTGCTTATTGCCCTGAGCGCCTGCAGCAGCGTTAAGCCCGCTGCGGGGGATCAGAAGCCGGTGCTGCTGGTAGTGAGCTTTGGCACCAGTTACAATGAATCCCGGGCAAAAACCATTGAGGCCATTGAAAAAACTTTGGCCGCCGCCTATCCCGGTTATGAACAACGCCGGGCTTTTACCAGCCAGATCATTATCGACAAGTTAAAAGAACGGGACGGCCTGAACATCGACAATGTTACCGATGCCATGGAACGCTTACGATCCGACGGGGTAAAACAGGTGGTCGTCCAGCCGACCCATGTCATGAGCGGCCATGAGTACGATGACGTAATTGCGGAAATCAAACCCTTTGAAAAATATTTTGCGAGCATCACCTACAGCCTGCCCCTGCTCATTTCCGATCAGGATTACACCGATATCGTCAATATCCTGACCGAAGAAACAAAACAATACGCGGATGACAACACCGCCGTGGTTTTTATGGGTCACGGGACGGAACACGCGGCAAACGCTACCTACGCAAAACTCAGCCAACAGCTCAAGAGCCGGAACTTCTCCCATTACCTGATCGGTACCGTGGAGGCGGAACCCTCCCTGGAGGATGTGATCGCCGAAACAGAAGGGTTGAAGGTTAAACGGGTGGTGCTGCTGCCCCTGATGATCGTGGCGGGGGATCACGCCAATAACGATATGGCCGGGGATGAGGAGGATTCCTGGAAAACCATCTTTGAGTCCCACGGGTATGAGGTGGTACCGGTGCTCCGGGGCCTAGGTGAATACCCGGGGGTTCGGGATATGTTTGTCCGCCATGTCGGGAACGCCATCAAGGGCTAACAGGATAAGTCGAAGAAGGAGGGCGGTGTGGGTTTGCCCGGTAAAAATAAGATCTGCCGCATCATGCCGCTGCTCCTGCTCCTGGGGGGGATTATCCCCGTAGCTGCCCAGGAGACGGAAGGGGATTTTCCCTGGGATCCGGAATACGAGGTCCTCCCCGAAGGAGAAGGGATCACCATCACGGGCACCCGCACCGAAAAGCGGCTTACGGACAGCCCGGTGGTGACGGAGATTATTTCCGAAAAGGAGCTAGTCCATTCCAATGCCGATACCTTGACGGACATTCTCGATGACTATGGCCTGGTGTATACCGGGAACGCCATGGGGGATTATATCCAGATGCAGGGGATGGATAAGGCCCGGGTGCTGCTCCTCGTAAACGGTCGGCGGGTGGTGGGGAGAAATTCCCAGCGCTTCCAGGGGGAAACCCTGCCCCTGGGAAACATCAAACAGATAGAAATCGTCCGGGGACCCCAGTCGGCTCTTTACGGCTCCGACAGTATCGGGGGGGTAATCAACATCATCACTAAAAAACCTGAGGCGGCCCCCTTCTTTACCGCGGGCCTTACCAACCGTTTCCTCCCGGCCTATGACTTTACCCCCCTGCGGGAACAACTGTTTACCGCGGCCGGGGGATTTTCTGTGGGAAAGGTCCGGAACGCCCTGGATGTGGAAACCGGCTGGGGAACCTTTTATTACGACGAAACCGGGGAAAGCTCCCTGCTCCCCCGGTACTATCGGGGAAGGGCGGGGCTGGATACGGTTATCCCCCTGGGGGATACTTCGGAATTCCGGACCGGGGGTTCTTTTATGCTGATGCGGCGGGACGACCAGACCGATAAGCAGGGAAGTCTTAACCGGTTTGATTATATCCGCGCCGAGGGTTATGCCGAAATGGAGTTAAGCCCCTTGGAAGGAAGCAGGCTTACCACAAGGTTCTACGACAACTTTTACCGGCGGGATAAAGACACCTATTCCTCCGATACCGATGCCTGGAAAGCGGGGGAAAGCGGGGAAAACGAAAACCTCGCGGCCCTGGAACTGATGGGGGTATACGAAGGGCTCTCCAATTTTATCTTCACCCTGGGACTGGAAGGGGCCTACCACAGCATGGAAAAGTACGATCTGGATACGCCGTTTATCGGTATTGATAAGGAAGCGCTTTTTTTCCAGACCGAGTATTACCGGGAAAAATTTTCCATCCTCGCCGGGGTACGGGTAGAGCGGAACTCTCCCTTTGGTTTTGCCGGGGCGCCGAAACTGTCCCTGATGTACCATCTTCCCCGGGGGTTCCGCGTTCTGGCCGGGGCCGGGGCAGGCTATAGGGCGCCGAGTTTTAACGATCTCTACCTGGATTACGAAAACAGAACCCAGCATGTGCGGGGCAACCGGGACCTCCGGCCGGAATATTCCCTGGCCGTTAACACCGGACTTGAGTACGCCCGGCCCGGCTGTTTTGCCCAGATCAACCTCTATTACCATGAACTTTTTAACGAGATCGACAATGTCCTGACCGATACCGTAAACGGCCAGCGGATCTACGACGCTAAAAATATCGCCCGATCCATGCGGGCCGGTATTGACGCCGAAGGAAAGCTGTCGTTTCTGAAATACGGTTTCTTCTCCCTGGGGTACGCTTGGCTTTACGGGTATGATCGTCATGAAAAAACGGAACTCTATCCCCAGCCGGCCCACACGGTCAAAATGAAACTGGGTTTTGAACATCAGGAGCGGCGCATTACTACGTACCTGCAGGGCCGTTTTTTTTCACCCCTGCATATCCCCAACAAACCGGATACGGATCCCCGTTTTATCCTTGATTTTTATTTTTCCCTGGCCCTGCATAAAAATTTCCTGGTCAAAGCAGGGGTGGACAATGTTACCGGCCTCATCGATTCCCTGGGGCCGTCAACCCCCCAGATCTTTTCCATCGGCCTCAACTATGAGCTATGAATCCCGGGAGTTTGAAAATTTCTTAACCGCCTCATAGAGTTCCCCCAGGTTTTCCACGATCCGGGGGGAAGGCCGCAGGAACAGCGACGAAGGGATGATATTGATGTTTTTTTCTTTTCCCGCCCTGGTTTGGGTGATCACCGGATCAGCGGCTAACACGTCCTCAACCTTGGTAAAGGACAGGGCGCCGAAAAGAAAATCGGGATTCTGCGCCAGGATATACTCAGGGGAAAGAATGGGCTGGGCCGCGCTTAAGCCTTCGGCGATATTCCGGGCCCCCAGGATGGTGAGGATCTCCCCCGCCAGGGTCTGGTCGGTAAAGGCCATGATGGGATCGGCGGAGTAGATAAAGGCCCCGGTGAGGTCCAGGGGCCGCTGTTCCAGGTCCGCCCGGATGGCCGCAAGCCGGGACCGCTTCTCCGTGATCAGGGCTTCCGCCTCCGTTGCCCGGCCTGTAAGCCGGCCCATAAGGAGGGTGCTGTTAAAAATATCTTCTATAAAATATGCCCCGTGGATAATCGCCCGATAACCCCGGCGGTTAAAATCCGCGATAAGCTCGGAGGTCATGGTGTTACCGATGATAAGATCCGGCTCAAAGGCGATAATCGTTTCCACATTAGGCCGGGAGGTACTGCCCACCACCGGAAGCAGTTTGGTTTTTTCTTCCGGCCAGATATAGCCCCGGACCGAGGGGATCGCCGCGATGGAATCCTCGGCGCCGATGAGGTACAGGGTTTCTATCGCCCCCGGGGAGAAGAGGACGATCCGCCGGTAGCGGGTCAGGGGTATTTTATTGCCCTCCCGGTCAACAATATATTCACCCCCCTTCTCGGTGAGTACCTGCCAGTAGAGGGCCCGCTCCCCGGTGTTTTGCCGCTCTCCGCTGTTTTCGCGGTTTGCCGTCTCCTTGCCCCCGCACGCCCCCAAACAGAGGCATGCCAGGATCGGCAGGATCATCCCGAATCCCGCAGGGGCTTGTTTTTTGTCCATGCTCAGTCCTCCCCGTTATTCCGCCTGGGCAGCACCACCGGCCGCCCCTCCCCGTCGGTTTGTATGAGCGCCCGGATGCCGTAGATCTCCTCCACCATGTTTCCGGTAATAACTTCCCGGGGACCGCCCTGATACCGCAGGCAGCCCTCCTTGAGCAGCACGATCCGGTCACAGTACTGGGAGGCCAGATTCAAATCGTGGAGGACCGCTATGATGGTTTTCCCTTCTTTTCCGGACTTTTGCCGCATGAATTCCATGATCTCTATGGTATGGTTAAGATCCAGCCCCGAGCTTACCTCGTCCAGGAGCAGGATATCCCCCTCCTGCACCAGACAGCGGCCGATGATCACCTTTTGCCGTTCCCCGCCGGAAAGTTCCGTCACCTTTCGATCCGCCAGGCCGCTTATCCCCAGGATCTCCATCACTTCCGCAACCTTGGCCCAATCGCTTTTTCCGTAACCGGCCCAGCGATCCTTGATGTGGGGAAGCCTGCCCAGGACGATCACCTCCTTTACCAGGAGGGAGCCGTGGAGGACCGGGTTTTGGGGCAAAAAGGCGATCCGCCGGGAGCGTTCCTCCTGATTAGGAAGGGTATGGGTTCCGGAGAAAAGGATCCGCCCCCGGGAAGGTTTCAGATACCCCAGAATGATTTTGAGAAAGGTTGATTTTCCCGAACCATTGGGACCGAGGAAGCCCAGGAATTCCCCCGGCTCTATGGTGAGGGATATTTCCCTGAGCACCGGCCTGCCGTAGTAGGCAAAACTCACCTGCTCCGCCGCAAGGCTCATAGAGCCACCCCCCGCCCGGTCCTGAGGGCGAGAAAAAGAAAAAAGGGAGCCCCGAAAAAAGCGGTGATCACCCCGATGGGAATTTCGATGGGGGCCAGCAGGGTCCGGGCCAAAATATCGGCGAGGAGCAAAAACACACCCCCCGCATACGCCGCCAGGGGCAGCAGGCGGCGGTGGCTGTTCCCCACACAGAGCCGTACCCCATGGGGCACCATCAGTCCCACAAAGCCTATCATGCCTGTAAAGGCCACGGAAAAGGCGGCGATCAAACTCACCACCGCGAGGAGCCGCCGCTTGAGGGCCCCCACGGGCAGTCCTAGGGAAAAGGCCTCGTCATCCCCCAAAAGCAGGGCGTCCAGGTCGTGACGGTGGTACAAAAAGTAGGACATCCCCAGGAGCAGGGGCCCGGCCAAAAGGCCGGCCCGGAACCAGGAGGCTCCCCCCAGGTAACCCATGGTCCAGATCACGATCCGGTAGGCGTCCTGCCCCGACATATACATAAAAAAAGAAGTAAAGGCCCCCAAAAAGGTGGATACCGCCACGCCGATGATGAGGATCCCCGCGGTGTCGGTTTTCCCCTCCCGGCCGGAAAGACGGAAGATGAGAAAGGCGGTTCCCGCCGCGGTAACAAAGGCAAAGATCCCGTAAAAAAAATCGGGGAGTTTCAAAATAAATGCCAGGGCCGCCCCGGCCATGGCGCCGGAACTGATGCCGATTACGTAGGGGTCCGCCAGGGGATTACGGAACACGGCCTGGGAAACGGTCCCCGCCGAAGCCAACATCATCCCCACCAGGAGGGCCGTCACCATCCGGGGCAGCCGGAGCCCCAGCACAATCCTGGCGGCAGGGCTGTCCCGGTCGGCCCCGGTAAAAATGGCCCCCATACGGGACAAGGGGATCTTGACGCTGCCCGAAAAAAGGCCGAACAAAAGCAGCAGTACCAGCAGCACCGATACCGCCAGCATAAAAAAAAACGCGCCGCGGGTCTTCACCAGGGAACCTCATCACCCTTCTGCCGAGGGTTCGGGTAATAGGCACAGGGACCGTCTCCCGGCTTCCGGATCCGCTTACTCAGGACGCCTTCTCACCGGATGCCGGGCGGTTCAACCGGGTTTTACCCGTCGAACCGCCCGCTCCGGCAATGGCTCTACCAAGGGGCGCGCGCCAAAACCCGCGCATCCCTTTATCGCCCGTTTCATCCCCGGTTACGGTGGCGGGACCGCAACGGAATTGCACCGTATTCTGTTATCCCTGCACCGGAAAAACCTCCAGGGGTTTCTCCACTGACCTTTATCATAGGGGGGTTATACAGGAATGTCAATAAAAAATAAAGGAGTTTACCAGGTAAAGGGAGTGTCCGGGGGTAAATCAAACACCCTGCCGATGATCTCCTTCCGCAGGACCTCTGGGGGGGGGCCCAGGGCGGCGATTGTTCCGTTTCCGATGAGGATGATCCGGTCGGCGTATAAACGGGCCAGGTTCAGGTCGTGGAGGCTGACCAGGGCGCCGGCGCCGGTACCGGTTATGGAGCGGAGCAGGGTCATCACCATAAGCTGGTACTTGGGGTCCAGGGTGTTGGCGGGCTCATCTAAAAGCAGGAGCTTTGCCTCCTGGGCCATGGCCCGGGCGATGAGGACCCGCTGGAATTCCCCGCCGGAAAGTTCCGTCACCGGCCTATCCTCAAACCCCAAAAGGCCCGCGGCCGTAATCGCCTGGGCCACGGCCTTTTGATCCCCGGGGTGTTCCGCCCCGAAGATACCCCGATAGGGAAAACGCCCCTGGGCAATGAGCTCCTGCACCGTAAAGGGCCAACCCGGACTGGTCCCCTGAAAAAGGAGGCTTATCTGCCCCGCCTTCTCCCGTTTTCCCATGAGGGCCGTATCCCGCCCGTCCAGCAGGACCCGGCCCGCCAGGGGGCTGAGGATGCCGCCGATGGTTTTAAGGAGGGTTGTTTTTCCGGAACCGTTGGGCCCGGCCAGAACCAGCAGCTCCCCGGGCCTAACCCCCAGGGAAATACCGGAGAGCACCGGCTTTTTCCTAAAGCCCACGGTGAGATTTTCCAGTTCCAGCCGGGGAATTCCGGCATCCGCTTGGGGCGGGGTGGTTTCCATCAGAACTGCCCCAGCCGCCGGCCATGGCGGGCCAAAAGATAGATAAAGAAGGGGGCGCCCCCCAGGGAGGTGATGATGCCGATGGGAAATTCCATGGTTCCCAGGGAACGGGCGCCGATATCCGCCAGGACCAGGAGGAGGGCCCCCATCAGGGCGGAAGCGGGGAGGAGCCTTTTATGGACCGGCCCGGTGATCATCCGTACCGCATGGGGGGCGATAAGGCCCACAAAGCCGATGATACCCGCGGCGGAGACCGCCGCCGCCGCCGCCAAAGAAGCCCCCAGGGCGATAAAGCCCCTGGTTTTGGGCACATCTATTCCCAGACTCTCCGCCACCTCCTCCCCCTGGAGGAGCAGGTCCAGGGGACGGCAGCCCAGAAAAACCAGCACGCAGCCCAGGAACATCACCGGCAGGACCGCGGGCAATTCGACCCAGGAGGCCCCGTTCAGGCTGCCCAGAAGCCAGTAGTACACCCGGTAAAGGTCCCGGTCTTTCAAAACCAGGATCAGGGACAGGAGGGCGGAAAAAAACGCCCCCAGGGCCGCCCCGGCCAGGAGCAGGGCCGCGGTGGGGGGAGGATTCCCCACGCTCCGGGCGATAACAAAGGCCAGGCATACCGCCCCCAGGGCCCCCGCAAAGGCGCAGAGGGACACCGCCGACAGGGGGCCTGCCAGGGAAAACCCCAGGGTAATTGCCAGGGCTGCCCCCAGGGCCGCCCCGGAGGAGGCGCCTATCACATAGGGGTCTGCCAGGGAATTTCTGAATATCCCCTGAAAGGCCGCGCCGGAAACGGCCAGGGATGCCCCCACAGCTATGGCCAGGATCAGCCGGGGCAGCCGGATTTCGAAGAGGATCAGGGCCGCGGTATCCTCCCCTGCAGGATTAAACAAAAAAAGAAAAGCCCGGTATAGTTCTTGGGGAGTAAACCCCACGGAACCCGAGAGGAGCCCCCAAAAAAAGGCCAGGATCAGGGCAAGGGAAAGCACGATCACCAAGGACGCCCGTAAATACCGGATCATTATCCCCCCTGTTATTTGCTTTGGATGATTTCGGCAATAGCCAGCACCGCATCGGCAAGCCGGGGGCCGTAACGGTAAAGGGTGTCGGCGTTGACCGTGGCGATCCGGCCTTCCTTTACCGCGGGAATCCCCTGCCAGCCCGGACGCCGGGAAAGGGCCCCCGGTTCCACGATCTTTCCGTGATCATCCCCGGCAATGATCCAGGCGGGCTTCCTGAGCAAAACTTCTTCGGTACCAACCGTGGGCCACGACTCAGGTCTATCTTCAAAGATGTTCCGCCCGCCCCCCAGGCGTATGGCCTCGCTGATAAAGGTATTTCCCCCGGCGGTCATCAGGGGATCGTCGTTGAGCTCCCAAAACACCCCGGGCGGTTCCCCGCTCCCCCGCAGTTTCCGGGCCCGGCTTATCTTTTCCCCCATGACGGCGATCAGCTCCCGGGCCTTTTCCCGGTTTCCCGTCAGGGTCCCCAGGGTTTCTATGGTTTGGTAAACCTCGCTGAAATTCCGGGGCTCCACGGCGAAATTCCGGATGGAAAGCCGGTCCAGCAGGGTGATGATCCGGCCGTGCATATCCGCGGAGAGGATCACCAGATCGGGCCGCAGGGCGGCGATCCGTTCCACACTGACGGTGGCGCCGGAAAATCCCCCCACCTTGGGGACCGAAGCCGTCTCCGGGGGATAGTCGCAATAGTCGGTAACCCCCGCGATCTGGCTTTCCGCGCCAATGGCAAAGAGGATCTCCGTTACCGCGGGGCTTAAACTCACAATCCGCCGGGGAGGGGCTGAAACATGCAGGGTTCTTCCCAAAACATCCCGAACCCCGGGGGCTTCTTCAGGGTATACGGCGAAAATACCGGGGAGAAAGAACAAGAGGATCCCCCCCAGGAATTTACGGGCACTGACCCATACCGGGCATCTGCCATCCATCAAAAATCTCCTTCCGCCGATTTTTTACCCTTTCCGGCGGTCACCGGCCTGAGAAGCCGCCAAGGCGCGGATCTCCGCGGCCAGATAAAAGGAACCTATCCCCAAAACCGCAAGCCCCTGTTCACGGCTTTGGTCCATAACAAAGCGGATGGCCTTTTCCGTCTCCTTGATAAAAACCACGGAGCCCGGTTCCATCCCTTTGGATTGAAGCACCCCGGTAAAGATCCCGTATACCTGCTCAGGATCACTCACCTTAAAAGTTCCAGGGGTGGTAATAACCACCCGGGAAAAACAGGGGAGCAAAAGCCGCGCCATGGCCTCCGCGTTTTTCCCGGCGGCGCAGCCGAAGATCAGGATACCCCCGGTCCCATACAGGGAGGTAAAGGTATTTACACAAAGCTCGACGCTTTTGGGGGTATGGGCGCCGTCGATGATCACCGGGGGATCATCCCGGATCCGCTCAAACCGGGCGGGGAGTTTAAAATTCTTAAGCCCCCGGCGGATAATACCATCGCTGATGAAGGGAAAGGCGGCCTTGAGGGCCAGCACCGCGAGGCCGGCGTTTTCTGCCTGGACCTGTCCGGGAATAGCGATGGAAAGCTCCTGGGGAACGGCCTTTTCCCCGGGTTTCCTGAAAAGCAGGGTAAAATCAGTACCCCGCTGGTGGATCTTGAGGTTTTTTATGGATGCCAAGTCAGGAAAATACCACAGGGGCGAGCCCCGGTCTGCCGCAGTTTTGATAAAAACCTTCAGGGCCTCCGGGCTCTGTTCCGCCAGGATCAGGGGTTTATGGGCTTTGATGATCCCCGCCTTTTCTCCGGCCACGGCGGCAAGGGTATTCCCCAAAAATTCGGTATGCTCCAACTCAATGACGGTAATCACCGAAGCCACGGGGTCAACCACATTGGTTGGGTCCAGACGTCCGCCCATACCGGTTTCCACCACCATGGCGTCACACTGGCCCCTCCGGGCGCAGAGGAAAAAATAAAGGGTGAGGAGCTCAAAAAAAGTCGGCCCCTCCCCTCCTTCGGTATCGGCATTGAAGAGCCGGTATTCGCTTTTGGATTTGTCCGTCAGGGTATCCGCAATGGCCCGCAGCTCATTTCCCGCGTCCAGGTAAAGGGACTCATCAAAAAATTTATCCCCCAGGGTGATCCGTTCCCGGTACTCGGTTACATGGGGGGACAGATACCGGGCGGTTTTCAGACCCGCCGCGTCCAGGACCGAGGCGATCATCCCCGTCACCGAACCCTTCCCCTTGGATCCCGCCACATGAATAACCGGGGCGGATTTTTCAGGGTGTCCCGCCAGGGCGGTCAGGATCTCCATCCGTTCCGGCCTGAAACTGTTGGGGGTTTGCCCCTGCTCCAGGTTGATAAACCGGGAAAGCCACCTAAACACATCGGCGGAGGATAAAAACAGCGGCGTATCAATCATGAACCAATTATACCGATATGCCAGGGGGGCGTCAACGCGGCGATCTGGACTTTTATAGAGCACTAGGCTTTCTTTTTTTTATCAAGATACACCTCGTGATAAACACAAATAAACAGCACTACAAAGAAGGTTATGCTTATAAGGTCAAGCTTGACTCGGTAGGTGCTTTTGTTCAATAAAATCATCACAAACGAAGAGAGTACCAATATAATCCTTATCATTTTAATCGTCACGCCGATAAAGCTATCCCTGCGTGGATTTCTTATCAAACCCACAATACTTGACGCAACAAGCCCATATAAATATCCCGAGACTACATACCATGTTATGTATCGTTCCTTGAATAAAAACAATGTTATTGGAAAGACCGAAACCGCTACGTAAAATAATGTATCGCGTAAGCATAATGCGTTGAATGCTAAGACAGTCTTAAAGCTTCTTTTTTTTACCATCTTTTGCTCCTTGGATTGTGATTTTTCGTTCTCAAAAACATGAACATTGTAGCCAATACGGAAAATTTGTGCAATAACTCCAAAAAATGTGAGAAAGGAGAAGTTTTCGACTCTTCACACAAACTATTTTACACGCGTAACTCCGTAGATGCGTAGCATCTAAACACACCTTATATGCTTACCGGAAAGGGCCTGGCGGGAAGAGCAGGAATGGCGCGGCCTGGAGACGAAACACAACAACATTCCGCGCGGCTACTATCCCACGCCCGAGAAATTGGAGGCCATAGTGACCGCGCAGCGGTCTACTTTATGGTCGAATTCTCTTTCTAGCCCGCGGCGCTTCATTGACTTTTTTCGCCATAAGATGTAAACCGAATACAAGGTGAGAAAATTGAATTTCTAAGGAGTTATCATGTCTGAAGCATCCATAAAAGCGAACCATACGACCTACAATCTTCAGTCCTGGTCAAAACAACGGGGGCTTAATCCGGTGGTTATTGAAAAAGCGGAGGGGATCTATATGTGGGATCCCTCGGGCAAGCGGTATACCGATATGAGCAGCCAGTTGGTGAACCTGAATGTGGGCCATGGGAATAAGGCGATTATCGAAGCCATTAAAAAACAGGCGGATCGTTATTGTTATATCGGTCCTTCTTACGCCAGCGAACCCCGGGGGGAACTGGCGAAACTTTTGATTGAGCTTTTGCCCGACAATATGGGCAAGATCCTCTTTACCAATGCCGGGGCAGATGCCAATGAAAATGCCGTAAAAATCGCGAAGATGTTCACCGGCAGGCATAAGGTTTTTTCCCGGTACCGCAGCTACCACGGTTCAAGTTTCGGCGCGGGGAACCTTACCGGCGAGCCCCGGCGTTATCCCCTGGAACCGGGAATCCCCGGGTTTGTTAAGTTTTTTGACCCCTATATCTACCGGGAGCCCCTCAAATTCGGTTCTGAAAAAGAGGCCTCGGACTATTATCTCTATAAGTTGCGGGAGCAGGTGATATACGAGAAGCCCGACAGTGTGGCGGCCCTGATTGTGGAAACCGTTACCGGTTCCAACGGGGTGATTATCCCCCCGGAGGGGTATCTGCAGGGGGTCCGTAGGATATGCGATGAATTCGGGATCCTCCTCATCTGTGACGAGGTGATGATGGGATTCGGCAGAACCGGAAAAATGTTCGCCTTTGAGCATTTCGGTATCAAGCCCGATATTGTTACCTTTGCCAAGGGGGCAACCTGCGGGTATGTCCAGCTCGGCGGGGTCGCGGTCTCCAAACCCATTGCCGCCTATTTTGACGACAATTTCCTCTCCTGCGGCTTAACCTACAGCGGCCATCCCCTGGCCTGCGCCGCGGGGATCGCCTGTGTTAATTTTTATAAAGAAAACCGGATCATCGAAAATGTCGTTGCCCGGGGGGCGGAACTGCAGGAGATCTTTAAGACCCTCAAGGAAAAGCATAAAACCGTGGGGGATGTCCGCAGCATCGGCCTTATGGGGGCGGTGGAACTGGTCAAGGATAAGGCCACCAGGGAACCGGTGGTGTCCTACGGCAAGGACCCCGAGGGGGTGATGAAGAAGATCAACGGCAAATTAGCCGCCAAGGGCTTTATGACCTATACCCACGAAAACATGATCCTGGTGGCTCCGCCGCTGATCATCACCAAGGAACAGCTGGCCGAGGAGCTGCAAAAACTCGACGAGGTCCTGGATGAAGTAGATCGTATGTTTTGAGATTAAAGTGAGGAGAGAGGAGTTAGGAGAGTGAAGAGATTTTAACCACGAACCACACGAACAGAAACAAAGACAAATTGGCGTTTTCACCGATAGTTCTTTCCTGCTTTCCCTCGAGCAAAGAAAAGAATTCAGGTATAAATTCCGGAATATCGAAGCAAGAGTTCGTGATGTTCGTGTCGTTCGTGGTTAATTTTTCTTCATATGTTAGCCTTTGACTGCGCCGGCGGCGACGGGGCGTCGCCGCATGGGTTTGGTGTGTTAGCCTTTGACTGCGCCAGCGGCGACGCCTTTGGTGATCTGCTTGCGGAAGATCAGGTAGAAGGTCACCATGGGGATCATGCCGATCACCAGGGCGGAAAACTGCTTGCCGTAATCCGAGGCCAGGGCGCCGGAGAAACGGTTGATCCCCACGGGAATGGACTTAATGGCGTCGCTGGAGGTGAGGATGTTGATCAGCATAAATTCGTTCCAGGTGCCGGTAAAGGTGAGGATTCCCACGGTCATGGCCACCGGGGCGGACATGGGGAAGATAATGCTGGCAAAGATCCGCAGGTATCTGGCGCCTTCGAGCCGGGCGGACTCAATCAGGGACTCGGGGATGCTTCGGATAAATTCGGTCCCCAGATACACCCCCATGGGCAGCCCGATCCCGATATAGGGGATCAGGATCCCCAGCCGGGTGTTGTAGAGGCCCACGGCGTTCACCATGAGGAACAGGGGCACCATGATGGATTGCAGGGTAAGGAGGATACCGACGATAAATATCCCGTGGAGGAGGGGGGTGGCCTTGTTTTTTATTTTGGCAAAGGCAAAACCCGCCATAAAACCCAGAACCACCACGGAGATCACCGTCACGGCGGTGTAAAACACACTGTTCAGAAGCAATATCCCGAATTTGCCCATCTGCCAGGCATAGAAATAGTTGCCGGAAAACCACCGCTGGGGCAGGGCCAATTTGCTGGAGGTAAGATACTCCTGGGTGGTTTTAAAAGATTGGATAACCAGCCAGAACAGGGGATAAATAGCCAACAGCGTGAAAACAAACATCACCAAATAAATCACGAATTTAGCGGCCGCCGGGCCTCTTTGTACATCCGCCATAGATTACTCCTTTCCGCCGAACCGCTTTTCCACGCTCCGGGTAATGCCAATCAGAATAAAGCTGATAACTACCATCACCGTTGAAATGGCGTTTGCCAGGGGGTAATTAGGGGCGCCCCGGAAGGCCATCATATACATATACAGGGAGAGCACACTGGTCCGGTTGGCCGGGCCTCCCTGGGTCATGACAAATAACAGATCAAAGGACTTGAGGGAGCCGGAAATCGCCAGGATGGCGCTGGTCACAATAACCCCCGAAAGGGCGGGGAGGATAATATACCAGAGGGCCTGGGCTTCGGTGGCGCCGTCGATTTTGGCCGCCTCGATAATGGCAACATCGATCCGCTGGAGATTGGCCAGGAAGATGATCACATACATCCCGGTATACATCCAGAGCATCACCACCAGCACCGGGATCATGGGATGATCGTTCAGGGCGAACTGGGCGGCAGGATTAAAGAATTTCACAATCTCCATATACACGCTGTCCTGATTCAGATAAAAGCTCTTGAACAAAATACCGATGATGACCGGGGAGATAACATTGGGCAGGTAGATCATGGTCTGGAAAAAGTCCGTACCCCGCACCATCTTACGGGATAAAATATAGGCCAGGGCAAAACCCAGGGGAATCTGCCCAAATACGGACATGAGTACAATGTACATATTGTTTTTCAGGGCAAGATAAAAATAGCCGTTGGGATCCGTAAAGATCCGGACATAACTGGCTAACCCCGCAAATTTAACCTGGGGGTTGCCGAAGATCTTGCCGCCGTTATAGTTGGTTAAGCTCAATATCACCGAAAAGATCGTGGGAAAGGCCATAACGGAAAAATAAATGATCACCGCAGGGATAACCAACACCACATAGGCTACCCGCTGTTCTTTTTTTGACGTCAACTCACTCATCAGATCCTCCTGCCCGGTCGGGAGTTTTTTCCGGCGGGAGAATCCCGGTTCTCTCCCGGACTTGCAATTTTTCGCCCGAGTACCAAGTACGAGCAGTTTGCTGCATTTCAGCGCAGCAAACTGCTCAAAAAACTACTGTTTAGCCTTCCATGCTTCAAAGGCCCGTTGGGCGGTTTCGGCGATCTGCTGGGGTGTTTTGGTTCCCAGCCCGATTTCCTGCAGCCCCGTATTGATAGGAACATGTACTTCCCCGTCAAAAACCCCGTCGATGACCACGGTGGTAGTGGTATATTGGGTGCCCAGGTTACTTCCGGCTTTTTGCATGGGTTCCAGGGTCAGGCCGGGGATATCAATATCCGTCCGGGTGGGGGTGGAAATGCCGCCGGTCAGGAGCAGCCAGGTCTGGATCTCCTTGCCCGAAAGCCACTTGACCAGTTTCCAGGCCGCTTCTTCCTTATCGGAGCCCGTGGGGATATTGGCGTTCATCCCCCAGCCCGTACCGAGGATACCGGAGGTCGATTTATTGAGCTTTGCCCCGGGTATGTCGGGGAATACGGTGATCTCAATATTGTTCTGCCGGGACGGGGCAATCAAGGCCTGGCCGGTGGATTTATCGGTGATAAAGGCCCCAATCCGCCAGTCCCCATCGATAAGGTAGGCGCCCTTATTAGTGGCAAACTGACCCACCACACTGCCGTAGTCCGTGGTCAGGGTGGCCTTGTTCAGGACCCCGTCATCGTACAGGGTCTTGATAAAGGTGAGGGCCTTGACAAAATCAGGGTCCGTAAACTTTGCTTCCCCGGAGTGGATCTTCTTTTCCCAGCCTTCGCCGCCAAAACGGCCGGCCACCAGGGAGAAAAGACAGGACTGCATGACCCAGTCGTCCTGGTTGGCCATGAGGACCGTGTCATAGCCCTTGGCCCGGAGGATCGGTACCTGGGCCTTGAGTTCATCATAGGTTTTCGCCGGGGTTAAGCCCACGTCCCGCAGGACCTCATTGTTGATGTAGAAGGCGTGGCTTGAGGTGATGGCCCGGGGCAAAATGGCGAGGTATCCCGCCCCCTGGGCATTGGGGTCTATGGCGCCGGGGAGATTAAACGCGGCAAGCCCGTCCCGCTGAATGAGGGGACCCAGGTCCTTCAGCAAATGCTGGGTATGCAGGGTGGTGGACCGTCCCGACGGCCATGCGTAGATAACGTCCGGGAGCTGTCCCGCCGCCGCATAGGCCTCGACCTTATTATGGAAGGGTTCGTTAAAAAGATCTTCCCGAACCACCTTGATATCGGGATTCGCCTGGGAAAAGGCGTCCCATACCGTGGCGACTTCGTCGGCGCTGTTGGCGGAGGTCATGTCAAAGTAATTTAATACCCGTAGTTCTACCTGGCCGTCGGCCAGGGCCGTTTCGTTCTTCGAACAAGAGGTATAACCGGCGGCGACTAACGCCAAAACCAGAACCGTGAAAAAAACCATAGTGAGTTTTTTCATTCAATTCTCCTTAAATTAGTTGAATCAATTCTTACTTAAGATAAAGTATAGTTCTTTTTCCAAAATTTACCATTTTAAAAACTTTTTTTATGAAACAACCGTTTCTTTTATTATTCTGTTTGGCTATTATAATGTCAATGTATTTTTGTTTTTTTTGAAGAAGCCATGCGGCGGGTGGTTTGAACTTTGTTGCATTTAACGGCCATATACCGGATACTATAGGTTGAGGGGTTTATATGCGGTACGGTTATTTTGACAATGAGCGCCGGGAATATGTGATAAACCGGGTAGACGTGCCCGTTTCCTGGACCAACTATATCGGTATTCGGGATATGTGCGGGGTGTTTAACCATACCGCCGGGGGGTATCTGTTCTATAAGTCCCCGGAATACCACCGGATCTCCCGGTTTAGGCCCAACGGGGTGCCCCTGGACCGGCCGGGCCACTATGTGTATATCCGGGACGATGACGGGCCGGGGGCGCCCGATTACTGGACCCTCTCCTGGCAGCCCGTGGGAAAACCCCTGGATAAGGCGGCCTATACCTGCCGCCATGGCCTTTCCTACAGTGTCTACCACGCTGACTACCGGGGTATCGAGGGCTCCCAGACCCTCTTTATCCCCCCGGAGGATCCGGTGGAACTCTGGGATGTACGGCTGAAAAACAATTCCGGTAAAAAACGGCAGCTGAGCGTCTTCGCCTACCTGGAATTCTCCTTTCATCATATTGAAATGGACAATAAAAACTTCCAGATGAGCCTCTATTCCGCAGGGACCTCCTATACGGAGGGGATCATCGAATTTGACCCCTTTTACGAGGAAGGGGGCTGCCAGTTTTTCACCGCGGTCAACGGCAGGGACAAGGCTCCCGACGGCTTTGACTGCCTGCGGGACCAATTCATAGGCCCCTACCGGAGCGAGACCAACCCCCTGGCCGTGGAACAGGGCCGCTGTACCGGTTCTGCCGAGCTGGGGGGGAACCACTGCGGGGCCCTGCACCTGCGGCTGAGCCTGGAGGCCGGGGAGGAGCGCCGGGTCCTCTTCATCCTGGGGGAAGGAAACCGGGAACAGGGGGCCGCTTTCCGGGAAAAATACCGGGACCCCCGGGTAGTGGACGACGCCTTTAGGGCCCTGGGGGATTTCTGGACCAAAAAGCTGGAAAAACTCCAAGTTTCCACCCCCAACGAGGGGATGAATACCATGCTCAACACCTGGACCCTCTACCAGTCGGAGATCAACGTCATGTTTTCCCGGTTCGCCTCGTTTATCGAGGTGGGGGGCCGGACCGGTCTGGGCTACCGGGATACGGCCCAGGACGCCATGTGCGTCCCCCATTCCAACCCGGAAAAATGCAAAAGCCGGATCATCGAACTTCTGCGGGGATTGACTTCCCGGGGTTACGGCCTCCACCTCTTTCAACCGGAATGGTTTGAGGAGCAAAAAAAGCCGGCCTTTACATCCCCCACGGTGGTCCCCACCCCGGACAAAAGCCAGATCGTCCACGGCCTTAAGGACGTATGCGCCGACGATGCCCTGTGGCTCGTCCCGGCGCTTACCGAATACATCAAGGAAACCGGGGATTACGGCTTTGTCGACGAGGTCTATACCTATGCCGACGGCCTTGAGGGCGGGGTTTCGCCGGGCACGGTCTACGAACACCTGGCGCGGATCCTGGACTTTTCCGCGGAACAGGTGGGGCAAAACGGTATCTGCCGGGGGCTGCGGGCGGACTGGAACGACTGCCTCAACCTGGGGGGCGGCGAAAGCGCCATGGTCTCCTTCCTGCACCACTGGGCCCTGACCCACTTTGTCGCCCTGGCGCGGCGGCTGGGCCGGGGGGCGGACGCGGAAAAATACGCCGCCCTGGCGGAAAAGGTCCGCGCCGCCTGCGAGGGGGTCCTATGGAACGGCGCCTGGTACACCCGGGGGATTACCGCCTCGGGCCGGAAAATCGGCACCCCGGAAAACGCCGAGGGAAAGGTTTTTATGGAGAGCAATACCTGGGCGGTACTTTCCGGCGCGGCCTCCCCTGAGCGGGGGCTGCGGGCCATGGACGCCGTGGATCAGTACCTCTACACCCCCTTTGGCCTCAAGCTCTGCGCCCCGGCCTACACCAAGCCCGATGACGAAATCGGCTTTGTTACCCGGGTGTATCCAGGGGTAAAGGAAAACGCCGCCATCTTCAGCCATCCAAACCCCTGGGCCTGGGCCGCCGAAGCCGTCCTGGGCCGGGGGGACCGGGCCATGAAGTTCTACGACGCCCTCTGCCCTTATTTTCAGAACGACAAAATCGAAACCCGGGAGGCGGAACCCTACTCCTACTGCCAGTTCATCATGGGGCCGGACCACAGCGCCTTTGGCCGGGCCCGCCACCCCTTTATGACCGGCTCCGCGGGCTGGAGCTACTTTGCCGCTACCCGCTACATCCTGGGGATCCGCCCCGGCTACGACGCCCTGGAGATCGATCCCTGCATCCCCCCGGAGTGGAAGGGCTTTACCGCCCGCCGGGTTTGGCGGGGCGCGGTCTACGAGATTGAGGTAACCAACCCCCAGGGGGTGAGCAAGGGGGTGCGGGAATACCGCCTGAACGGAACCCCCCAGGAAAGGGCCGCTTCCGGCGGCGCGCTTATCCCGTCCCAAGCCGCGGGCAGCGTGAACCGTGTTGCCGTGGTGATGGGCAGGGTAGGGTGAAGCAGGCAAATGGCCAGGTAACTCATGTTACGCAGGAAGCATATATGCAGTTTCTGCCTTTTCCCCTAGGGTTTAAATTTTTGTACTTGTATATTGGGGATAAATTTATAGTGTTTATCATTCCCGGTTAATAGTATTTCCTGATTTTCCAATGCCGTTGATGCTATTATTGCATCTCCCGCTTCCATTGAATGACTTAAACAATAATCTTCTGCCAGGAACATTGCCCTTGTCGATATATTGTCATTTATTTGTATAATGTTTACCGATAATTTTTTTAAGTATTATGGATGGTCGAGGTTTTTACCCTGTTGACATTGCCTGTTAAAGTGTACATTCCAAGTATACATTTTGTTTTTGGCGTTTGTCAACGCTTTTTTAATAGGGTGTTGACACATTATAACGGTATAGGATATACAGAAGGTCAGGAGAAAATAAATTAACTTTTTTAGTAGGATTGGTGAATTTTGGCAGGCCTTAGGCCCGGTGGGACCATGCGCGGTATTGTTTTTGGGGGGCTGCCTGTTAATAGTGGGATTTATATTTAACTGGCGGTGGCTGTATCCCAGCCGCTATACCGTAAGAAATTTTTCTCCTGGAATACGCCGAGCACTTGTTCTGGTAACAGGAATTATTTGTATAATTTGCAGTGTTGTTTTTTATATTTTCAAAGCCGATGTATATTGGTATTAAATTGAGGAGGAATTGAAATGGGCTTATTTGACAAATTTGTGGGTCTGGTCGGTGACGCTATCAACGGAGCGGCAGGGGGACAACCGGGCGGAGGAGGACAATCCGGCGGTAAATCTGATAGCAAAAAGGAAGAGATCAGAAACATTTTCAACTCAAAGGTGGAAAACGGCGACAGCTATACGGTTTTGGCCGGAACGAACATGGTTACCACCAAAAAACTGACGAAAGAGATACGAACCTTTTACAACTATCTCATAGGATATAAAGACGGCGATGATCCGGAGCTTGTGCTTATCTCTACATCAAACGATCTTGCGTCAGTGGATGAGCCGGTGTTCTGTAAAAAAAGCGAATGTAAAAAAGCGGTGTATCTTCAAAAGACCGGCAGCTTCAACATTTCACATCCGAAGCTCGGTGATGCGCCGATAGACTTTTCTATCATCGCTTCAGCCGCTTGGGGAAGTTCAGGCGCATTGGTTATTCCCGTGTCTTACGTTGATGAATATACGCCTTTTGCCGAATTTTTTCAAAATCGGTTTGCAAAATAACGCATGTTACGCAGGAAGCAGAGGATTAACCACGAACGACACGAACATCACGAACTTTTGCTTCGATATCCCGGAATATATACCTGAATTCTCTTCTTTGTTCGTGGGAAAGCAGGAAAGAGCTATCGGTGAAAACGCCAATTTGTCTTTGTTCCTGTTCGTGACGCAACGTGGTTAAATTTCATCCCCGGCTATTCCCCGATACGAATCGAGTCAAACCATGCGGTGTTGTACAGATCCAGGCTTTCCCCCAAGTCGTCCTTCAACTCGGTCCTGAGCAGCTCCTCCGCGGTGTAGTAGGGCTCTTGGGTCTTGAGATCCCGGGCAGGGATGTTTACCGTGGCGGGGAAGCCGAAATAATCGGTAAATTCCGCATAGATCTCCGGCCGATGGATAAAATCGATAAATTTATGGGCCAGATCGATATTCTTAGCACCCTTCAATATACACATACTGTCGATGTAGGCGGGGCCTCCCTCGGGGGGTATAAAGAAGACGGTGGTTGCTTTCTGCGCTTCGGATATTTCTTCGTATACCATTTCCGCGTATCCCTGGATCACCCAAAAATCACCGTTGGCAAACCCCTTGCCCGGGGCTTCGGCGTCGAATTTAACCAGGTTCGGCTTCCAGGTATGGTTGATAAGGTCTTTGGCCGCTTCAATCTCGGCGGGATTCTTGGAATTCACCGAATAACCAAGGAAGACCAGGGCATCCCCCATAACTTCCCGCATATCATCCAGCATGGTCATCCGGCCCCGGAGATCGTTTCTAGCGAAAATGGACCAGCTCCGATCATAATTGGGGATCCGCTCGGTATTCACCGCGATCCCTGCGGCGCCAAAATAATAGGGTACACTGTACTCCATATTGGGATCGTAGGTGGTTTTTTCCAGAACCAGGGGATCGATATTACCCAGGTTGGAGAGTTTGGAATGATCGATCCGCTCAAACATATCCTGCTTTATCATGATAGAAACGTAATCCCCGGAAGGGAAAACGATATCATACCCGCTGCCCCCGGCTTGGATATGGGCATACATGGTCTCGTTGGAGTCATATTCGTCAAATATGATGGTAACGCCGTACTCCTCTTCAAATTTTTCCCGTACCGAAAGGGGAACATAATAGGTCCAACAATAGATGTTAAGCCGGTCCGATTCGACGGCGGCGGCAGCGGTGGAATCCGCCGCTGGTTGTTTCGTGCAGCCGCTGAGGGCAGTCAGCGCGGCAAGGGCGAGCAGAACCGCGGACAGGGCTGCGGCTGATACAGGTATTTTCTTCATCTTTTCCTCCTGGTGTTGAAGGTTACTATAGTTTTGTTTCAACACCTTTAAAATAAAGACCCATACAGGTCATTTTGCCGCGATATACTTCAAAAAGTTTCTGAGTAAATAGGTGAGGAGAACGGTCCCCAGGATCATCACCACCGACAGGGCGTTTATCACCGGCGATACCCCAAACCGGATGGCCGAATAAATATAGATGGGCAGGGTGGAGGAGCCGGGGCCGGAGACAAAGGAGGTAATGACAAAATCCTCCAGGGATATGGTGATGGCCGTTAAAAATCCCGATACGATGCCGGGCATACAGATAGGCACCGTTATCTTAAAAAGGGTCTGTTTTTCGCTGGCCCCCAGATCGTGGGCCGCCTCGATGATGGAAAAGTCGAATTCGTCCAGCCGGGCCATAACCATAAGAAACACAAAGGGCAGGTTGAAGGTGGTATGGGCGATAAAGATCGTAAGGAGTCCTAACTGAATTTTGACCCCCGCAAAAAACAGGGAAAGGGATACCCCGATGATGATTTCCGGGAGGATCATGGGCATAAACGATATGGCCTGGATGTAGTTCCGCAGCTTAAACCGGTACCAGTTGACCCCGATGGCGCCGGCGGTTCCCAGCACGGTGGCGGTGGCGGCGGAGCTTACGGCGACAAAGGCGCTGTTCCAAAAGGCCCGCCACAGGTCCCGGGAACGGAAAAAGAGCTGTTCGTACCAGACCAGGGAAAACCCGGTCCAGTTCATGCCCTTGGAGGAGTTAAAGGAATAGAGGATCAGCACCATCAGGGGGAGGAAAAGAAACACAATGGTGGCGATAAAGATCGTCTGGGAAAAGGAAAAACGCTTCCGGTAGGCCCGTTTTGCATGGCGGGCCGCTTCCCCCTGGGAATTTCCCGTCCGCAGGGAGGTAATGATATGGTGAACCAGGCTTTTACCGGTCATGGGCTTACCCCCTTGGGGTCCTGGGCAATTTCTCCCTTTACATCCACGGTCCGCTGGGCGTCCCGGCGCTGCAGGTTCATCATGAGCAGGACCCCCACGGTGGTGACCAGGGTCAGCACCATGGAAAAGGCCGATGCCAGGGGCCAGTTCCGGGACTTGGTGAGTTGATCGGCGATGACATTCCCCAGCATATAGGAATCCTTACCCCCCACCAGGAGGGGCACCGCATAGGCCCCAAAGATGGGGATGAAGGTGAAAAGCACCGCGGTGTATATGCCGCTCCTGATATTGGGGAGCAGCACCAAAAACATGGAGCGCGGTTTGGTGGCCCCCAGGTCCCGGGCCGCTTCCAACAGGGAAAAATCAAACTTGTCGATGGTCGAAAACAGGGGCAGGATCGCATAGGGCAGGTACATATAGACCAGCACCAGGATCACCACCTTTTGATTATAGAGGAAGTGGACATAATCCCGGATAAGCCTGAAGTGCATCAAAAATTCATTGAGAAAACCGTTGTTTCCCAGGATGTTCATCCAGGCAAATACCCGGATCAGAAAATTCGTCCAAAAGGGGACAATAATGAGGAGCAGCAGCAGGGTCTGGTGTTTACTCCGGGCCATAAAATAACCGCAGGGCAGGGCAATAAAGATGGTTATCACCGTGGCCGCCACCGAGGTAATCAGGGTACGGATGGTGATGATCACAAAGTTGGGGTTCCCCAGGCTTTTGTAGGCGTGCAGGGAAAACTCCCATTCCACCCCGCCGTAAAGTCCCTTTTTAAGGAAACTGTATACCACAATGATGATGAGGGGGATCAGAAAAAAAACCGTAAACCACATCGCCATGGGGCCGGAATAGAAGATGCCGTAATTCCGTTTCCCGCCGGAGCCGGTTCGCGCCTTCACGGTTCTCCCGTCCCCGGACCGGGTCCCGGGAAGCCGGAGCCCTCCCCATCGTCTTTGATCCCCACAATATACCCGTCATTGGCGCTCCAGGACAGGTATACCGAATCCTTCCACACAATATCAGGACCCTCATCGGAGTATTTGGCGTGCTGTTTGATCACCCGGATCAGGACCTTTTCCTGGGTTTTGACGTAGAATTTGGTCTGGAACCCCGAATAGATGGGCTCGTCCACCGTCCCCTGCAGCAGGTTGATGTCCTCCCGCTTGGTGGCGGGTTTTTCCTTGGAGATCAGGATCTTTTCCGGCCGTATGGTAAAACTAACCTGCTGTCCGCTCCGGACCTCGTCCACGGTGGTCACCTTGATATTCCCCAGCTCGGGGATATGCAAATGGGCCATATATTCCGGCTCGCTCCGGTCGAGTTTTTCCACCGCCGTCACCGATGCGTCAAAGAGGTTGGTCTCGCCGATAAACCGGGCCACAAAGTCCGTGGCAGGGCTTTCATAGATATCGTGGGGGGTTCCCACCTGCAAAACATTCCCCTGGTTCATCACCGCGATCCGGTCGGAAACCGACAGGGCCTCCTGCTGATCGTGGGTAACGTAGATAAAGGTGATCCCGATCTTGTCGTGGATCTGGTCCAGCTCGATGAGCATGTGCTGCCGCAATTTGGCGTCCAGGGCGGAGAGGGGTTCGTCCAGCAGCAATACCCGGGGTTCGTTGATCAGGGCCCGGGCAATGGCGACCCGCTGTTTTTGGCCCCCCGAAAGCTGGTTGGGTTTCTTATGGGCATGACCCTCCAGTTGGACCAATTTAAGGTATTCGGTTACCTGGGAATTAACCTCGTTCCGTTGCAGTTTTTTTAAGCGCAAAGAAAAAGCCACGTTTTCAAAAACCGTCAAGTGGGGAAAAAGGGCATAATTTTGAAAGACCGTATTTGCCGGTCTGCGGTTGGGGGGCAGGGGCAGGACATCGGCGCCGTCAAACGTAACAATTCCCACATCGGGGGTTTCAAACCCCGCGATGATCCGCAGCAGGGTGGTTTTACCGCACCCCGAAGGCCCCAGGAGGGAAAAAAATTCCCCCTTTTTTATCTCAAGGTCCACCGCATTCAGGACCTTAAAATCACCAAAAGACTTAGAAATCTCTTTGATGCCAACATCGCTCCCTTTCAACCCTGCTCCTTCAACCTCCCTTCCGGTATATCCTGCGCCTTTCCCAAAACCCGGTTGATTTCAGGAAAGGCTTTGGAAAAACGGCAAAAAGCCCGCTTTTTCCTCATGTACTCGTTTAACCCACCCTAAATTCTACTATTTTTGTTCTACAGGGTACAATGCGTATTTTATGAGTTGTTGTCAACCGGTTTATGAACTAAAAAGGAAAAAAATAACGGATGATCGCGGTTTTTACCGTTCCTCCATCATTAAAAAGGCCATTACCTTGGCATCCCCCAGGATGTTTTCAAGGACCGTGTACTCGTTGGGCTGATGGGCGGTATCATCCATCCGGCCCCATACCACCGAGTCGATCCCGGCGTTCCGGAGGTAGGCCCCCACGGTACCGCCCCCGATGCCGATGGGCCGGGTTTCCACCCCATACACCTCCCGGACCGCCCCGGAGAGGAGTTTTACCAGGGGCGCTTCCGGGGAAGTGGGCCGGGATTCGACGGATTGGAGGGGGGTATAGGCGATTTTTACCCCGTATTTGGCTTCCACTTCCCCTTTTATGCGGTCTATCTCCGTAAGAACGGCCTTGATGGGATACCGGGGGAGGATCCGCATATCCATATAGAAAACATCTTCCCCGGGGATGGTGTTGATATTGGGCACATTGGCCTCTTTTTTGGTCGGCTGGAAGGTGGAATAATCAGGCTCAAAGAGGGGGTCCCGCTCCGAAAATTGTTTTGAAAGGCCCTCATGGAGCCGAACCGCCAGATCCGCCCCGGCTAAGTGGGCATTGATCCCCTGATCCGGCCGGGAACCGTGGGCTTGGGAGCCGGTAGTGGTAAACCGGACCCAGAGGAGGTTTTTTTCAGCGATCTCGATGGTTTCCCCCCGGGGATCCCCGCCGTCGGGGATGAGGATCATGTCGTCCCCGCGGAACAGGCCGGGGTGGTTTTTCAGGATCCAATCTATGCCGTAGGCGCTGCCCATCTCCTCATCCGCCACAAAGAGGAGCTTGACCGGGTGGGGCGGGGTGATCCCTTGGGAAATCAGGGACAAGGCGGCCAGAACCGAGGAACAAAGCCCCTGCTGGTTATCCTCTACCCCCCGGCCGATAAGCACCGTTCCCCGGGGACCTTCCTGTTGAACCACCTGCCAGGGGTCGCTTTTCCACAGGGAAGCCTCTCCGGGGGGTACCACATCCAGGTGGCTCATGATCCACAGCCGTTTGGCGTCGTTTTTTCCGGGGATGGTGGCAATCAGATTGGGTCTGACCCCTCCCTTGGCCTGCTTATCCGGGGCGTCCAGGCGCTCCAGGGCGGTGATGCCCCGGTCTTTAAGCCATTGCTCAAGGAACCGGCATTTTTCCCATTCCCCCTCCCCCCCGGATTCCGGAGCTATGGCGGGCCGTTTGGTAAGCTCCGTCTCCAATGCGATGATCAGGGGAACGTTTTTTTCGATAAACCCAAAGATAGTTTCTTTTGACATAGTTTTCTCCTCTTTAAGAGGCAAAATAGCAATTTTGCTCCCCTATTTAGCGGTTCCTTTATATACTTCCCAGGTGCTGCGGATCAGGGTATCCGGGTCCGAATAACGGGCGGTCCAGCCCAGGACCTCATGGGCGAGTTTGGAAGAAGCGGTGAGTTTGGCCGGGTCCCCGGGACGGCGTCCCACGATCCGGGCGGGGATGGGCTTGCCGCTGATCCGGCGGGCGGCTTCGATAATTTCCTTTACCGAAATCCCGGTTTCACTGCCCAGGTTGACGGTGAGGCTTTTGTCGTTCCGGGTAATATACTCCAAAGCCGCCAGGTGGCCCAGGGCAAGATCGTTTACATGGACATAGTCCCTGACCCCGGTACCGTCGGGGGTATCGTAATCGTCCCCAAAGATCTGCACTTCCGGCCGTTTTCCCGCCGCAGCCTCCATGATCACCGGGATGAGGTTGGCGGGGTTTTGTTCCAGGCCCTTGATTCGGCCCTTGACATCATACCCCGCGGCATTAAAATAACGCAGGTTGGCAAAACGGATCCCTTTAAGTTTTTCATACCACCCCAGAAAGAGTTCGATCTCCCGTTTGGTAAAGCCGTAGTAGTTTTCGGGGTTCGTGGGGTGTTTTTCATCCAGGGGCAGGTATTCCGGTTCCCCGTAAACCGCGGCGCTGGAGGAAAAAACAATGTTTTTAATCCCCCCCTCCACCGCGGCGTTGAGGATATTGATGGTACCGGTGATATTATTGACCGAATATTTTTCCGGCTTTATCATGGATTCCCCCGCCGCCTTGAACGCCGCGAGGTGTATAATGGCATCAAAAACAGGCATTTTGGACACCCGGTGGGTATTATCCCCGGTAGCCGCCCTGAGCAGCCCCGTATAATCCAAAATATCCCCATGGATAAAGGCCTCTTCCGGAAAAAGATTCTCCCGTAACCCGCTGGAAAGGTTATCATACACCGTAATCCGGTGCCCCTGATCCAAAAATTCCCGAGCCACATGGCTTCCAATATACCCGGCCCCGCCGATAATCAGTATGTTCATGGCTTTAGTATAGCACAAACCGGGATAATGTACTACCTGATTAAGGAGAAGAGAGAAGTTGGGGCTTCGTTCAGGCTCTGAATTAATGGGAGTTTCTATTACGCCATTCCCTAGGGGATGTACCAAATATATTGCGGAAAGCCCGTGAGAAATGCAGCGGATTCTCATAGCCTACACAATGCAGCGGATTCTCATAGCCTACACGATGTGCAGTGTCCGATACGGATAAGCCTCCCTTTAGCAGATCACAGGCGCGGTTCATCCGGTATTTCTGTAAAAAATCCCTGGGAGTGACCAGCATCGTGTTTTTGAATATTTTGCCAAAATAACTGCGGTTTAAGTTACACCAGGCGGCGATACCTTCTATGCCGATATTCTTGTCATAATTGCGTTCTATATAGTTTATGGCTTCATGTACGTAGAATTCCTGTAGGTTGTCCTCGCGCCGTAGATTTTTTGTCACCGAGGTTTTGATAAGCTCGTCCATGATAAAATAGAGCGTACCTATCAATTCCAGCGGCGAAGCGTCATTATGCTCTATCAGGAAGATAAGACGGCGTTCTAGCCCCTCCGCAGAGCCCTGAGAGGACGTATATATGGGATTTTTTATGGACAGTCCCGCCTGGGTGATAAACGCCGGCGCTTTAAGACCATCGAATTCAATCCAGATATAGTGCCAGGGGTCATGGCGGTCGGCGCAGTAAAAAGAGATACTGTCCGGGTGGATCAAAAACGCCTGTCCCGCAGATACCGTATGTTCAGAGCCATTTGCGGAACTAAATATACCCTTACCTGACAGGATATAGTGCAGCAGATAGTGATGCCGTATGGCCGGGCCGCAGGCCAAAAGAGGCGCGCATTTCTCCACACCATATTGATATATGGTCAGATCCGTAAAATTGGTGTTTGGAAAAATATAGGTAAGATTGTTATACATAATACCAATTTGCCGCCTATTTATTAATTATATCAGGAAAAACAGCATTTTGCAATATTTTTTATATCACTATGATATTTACAGGCCGGATAATGGGTACTATCATAGGTTTATATCTTATTGGAGGCCAACCATGAAAATAAAGCGATTCTCATTATCGGTCTTACCAGCGATTCTTTGCCTGGTATTCTTAGCTTGTAGCGGAAAAAAAACCGAAGAAGTGGCGGACGACATACCGAAAGATGAGTTGTCCGGCAACATTCTCATTTGGGATTGGAATGGCGATATTCAGATGAAATTCGCCGAGAATTTCAACAAAATTCATCCAAATGTAACCGTGAATGTCCAGGAAGTAGCTTGGGATGACTACATGACCAAGCTCCAAACCAGCTATGTAACAGGACTGGAATTGCCGGATATCATATTTGGTGAGATAGCCTGGCGAGGTGCGCTGTTCGAGATGGGCATATGTGAAAACCTTGAGCAAGCCCCCTACAACCTTGACCGTAGTCTCATGGTAAAATCATCGGTACCCCTCACTTCGGATCCATCGGATCATATCGTCGCTATAGACATGCAGGTAACGCCCGCCGGATTTGCTTATAAACGGGACGTGGCAAAACAATACCTGGGGACAGACGATCCGGCTGAAGTAGGCGATATGATATCCGACTGGGATAAATTCCTGGAAGTTGGCAAGAAGGTGAGCAATGCCAGTGATGGACGGGTAAAGATGATGGCTTCCCTTGGAGATGTTCTGCTGTCTACCTTGAGTCAAAATGTGGTTGACTATGTAAGCGTCTCGACCGTAGATATTACGGCCAAGGTAAAAACTCCACTTGAAATAGCGCTGCGGATGCGCGATGCCGGTATTATCGGCAACATTGAAATGTACTCATCGAATTGGTACGCCGCTTATGCTTCAAAGGATATTTTGTTCTACGAAGCCGCTGCATGGTGCCCCCCGTATGTCATCTCCGTGAACGATCCCGACGGCAGTGGTAACTGGGCCATCACGACGCCACCCGGAGGTGCGTTCAACCTGGGTGGTACCAGTCTGAGCATCAACAAGGACAGTAAGAATAAAGCTGCCGCATGGGAATTCATTAAGTATGTGTATTTCTCGGAGGAGGGCAGTGCTATGATGTATGAACTTACGGGCAATTATAGCTGCTATCAGCCCTATTATGAGAGTGAGTATTCGCCCTTTAACATCAAGGGCCCCTATGACGATTTTTTTGGCGGTCAAAGTCTGGTACAGTTTTATATAGGTACTGCGGCCCCGCAGGCGAAAACCGCCAAGCAGACCCGTTTAGACTCCATTGTGGACGCTACCTGGCAGAAGCTCATTCCGGTGTATATGTCAAATAGTTCTGTAAACGCGGCTGAGGCGCTGGATATGTTTATTGAAGAAGTAAAGCTGAGAGATCCCGATATTACGGTAAAGTAAGGCCGGTATATCTCACCAGCATGGTTCCGGGGGAATTATCATGAATCTTGGTACAAGGGGCAGAAGGTCGGGCTTTCAAGACAAGGGTATGCTTTCGGGAAAAAACAGGAAGTGGCCATATCTGTTTTTGTTGCCCTTTTTGCTCGCTTATGGCATATTCATGGTGTTCCCCATGATCTATTCCCTGTATCTCAGTATGTTTAATTGGAACGGTATAACCCAGAAGACCTTTGTGGGACTTGGTAACTACATACGGCTGCTCAGGTCGGACCGGCTGTTTTTGAAGTCTATATTGAATACGATTATTATCATGGTCATGTCCTTGCCGGTTACGCTGTTTTTGGGCCTTATTTTGGCGTTTTGCTTGTATAACATCGGACGAAGCCGTCGTTTTTTCCAGGTACTGAATTTTATGCCCTATTTTACTACACCGGTAGCCATTGGTTTTATTTTCTCGTATATATTTGACTGGAACAGTGGTATTTTGAATGGCGTACTTACCGGACTGGGTATTTTCAAAGAACATTTTTTTTGGCTACAGAGTCCTTGGGCATCCCGGGTTATTGTGGCTTTGATGATCATATGGCGCAATTTCGGATACTGTATGCTCATATATCTCGCCGGTATGACGGCTATTTCACGGGATATATACGAGGCCGCCCGTATAGACCGCGCCAACCCGGTACAAGTGCTGTTTTGTATTACCATACCCATGCTGAAACCCGTAACGGTTTTTCTGTTTATTACCGCGTTAATTGGCGGTTTTCAGATGTTTGATGAACCGGTGCAGCTTTTTTCCGGCTGGTCCGCCGCGGCTAGGAATATCGGTGGGCCTGAATACTCTGTGCTGACCATCTTGTGGAAATTCTACGACGATGCTTTCGGCAGTTCCACTCGGTTGGGGTATGGCGCTGCCATAGCCTATTCACTGTTCATGATCATCGGCATCTTTTCATTTATTAGCTTCTATATTTCAAAGCGAGGTGACAACGCATGAAACGGATAACAGGCTGTCGTTTTAATGGTGTATACTTGTTTTTGTCCGTGATTTCGCTTGTCGCGTTGGTTCCGTTTTATATAATGTTTGTAATGGGGACATATCGTAGCGAAAAGTTGTTTACCGGACTGCCGCTGTGGGTAAGTAACTACCTGGGTGTAAATCTGGCTACAGTACTGAAAGGGCATTTTCTGCGGTCATACTTGAACAGTATGTTTGTGTCGACGGTATCCGCGGCGGTATGCCTATTCACCAGTGTGTGCGCGGCCTTTGCACTGGCCAAATACCGTTTTCGCCTGAAGGTGTTTATTCAGAACATCATTCTGTTAGGTATGATGCTCCCCGCTCAGATAGCAATCATAGGGTATATTATTGAGCTGAGGGCCATGCACTTGACTAATACGCTGGCTTCCGTTGTATATATATGGGTGGCGAATCCCTTCAGTGTATTTTTTATGACCCAATTTATGCGGAGCTCCGTGCCCGATGAAATGCTGGAAAGTGCACGGATGGACGGCACTTCCGAACCGCGTATATTGATTTCTATCGTTGTTCCGTGCATAAAGGCTGGCTGCATTACGGTAGTTACCCTTATTTTCCTGTGGTCTTGGAATAGTTATCTCTTGCCGCTTATTGTCATTAATAAACAAGCATCCTATACATTGCCGCTTATGATTGCCAATATTGCCGTCGCATACCGGCAGGATTACGGTGCGCAGATGCTGGCTTTAACCTTGTCCACATTCCCCATCGTAATTCTGTATACCCTGGGATCAAAGTATTTTATCAACGGCATCACCGCCGGAGCGGTAAAGGGGTAAGGTTGTTGGAAAGATCATCGAGAATACGCATCATTACAACGGAAAAAAATACCCAAAAGTATATGGAGCCGGGTAGCCTTGTCGAAACAGCGGATTCCGGGCATGAGATATATATAGATGTCCAATCGCCTGCCCAGCGTATCTTGGGTTTTGGCGGTGCGTTTACCCAGTCCGCCGCTGCCGTACTGGAGCCACTTAGCCCGGAACGTCGCACGGATGCTTTGCGTGCATATTTTCATCCCCAGGAAGGTATCGCCTACAACATGGGCCGTACGCATATAGGGTGCTGTGATTTTTGTACGGAGCCATATACCTTGAACGATATCCCCGGCGATACGGATATGACCTGTTTCGATATCAGCCATGACGAACGATGGCTCATTCCATTTATAAAGAATGCTGCCAGTATCTGTGAGCAGCGGCTTCTGTTGTACGCCGTGCCCTGGAGTCCACCGGCCTGGATGAAGACCAATGGGGTACTCGCGGGCGGTGAACTCAAACCGGAATACTACGAGGCGATGGGGCGGTATCTAGTACAATTTGTCAGAACATATCGGGAACATGGTGTGGATATATGGGCCTTGGGCATACAAAATGAGCCTGATGAAGAACAGCGTTGGGCTTCGTGCCGCTACAACACCGGGCAGGAAAAAGCATTCCTGCTTAAGGGACTCCTTCCCGCCCTGGATGCCGGCGGATTTAAAGACATACAGATACTGCTCTGGGACAGCAACAAGGACCGTATGCTTGCCGGAACAAGAGATTTACTTTCGGATCCGTTGTTGGTACACCGGGGCTGTGGTGTGGCATTTCATTGGTACAGCGGTGATTATTTTGAAAATCTGTACGCCATACAGAAAGAATTTCCTAATGTCCTGCTTATATCTACAGAAAGCTGTACCGCACTGCCTGAAGATGTGACAGACTGGGGTATAGGAGAACGGTACGCCCATGAGATAATCGGCGATATGAATAACGGAGCCAATGCGTTTATTGACTGGAATTTGTTTTTGGACAAACAGGGTGGGCCAAATATGCACGGTAATTTCTGTACCGCACCGGTCATGGTGGACACGGAAAACGACCGCCTTGTTTTTTTAAACTCTTATTACTATATAGGGCATTTTAGTAAATTTATCCGCCGCGGGGCCGCACGACTTGGTATCACGTCTGATAGCAGCGTTCTTGAGGTCTGTGCCTTTCAAAACCCAGATGGATGCGTCATAGCCGTTGTGATGAACGCCCTGGATATACCGCAGAAAACAACCCTGTGTGTAAATAACCACAGGGCGCGGCTTTATCTGCGGGAACATAGCATACAAACGGTCATTTTTGAATGACCAGTCAGTTTCTCTCCTAAGTCCCGCCAATTTCCTCAGCCTTTGCTTCCCACTCCTGGGTTTTGGTTTCAATTCCGGCAGCGGTTTCCCGGAGTTTGGCCCGTATCTCCCGGACCTTTTCCCCGTTGGCATAGATCTCGGGCCGGGCGAGTTCCCCTTCCAGATGGGCCTTTTCCGCCTCCAGCTCCGCCAGGTGTTTGAGGATCTCCGCCTCCTCCCGCTCCAGCCTGCGGAGCCGGGCCTGGCGTTGCTTTGCCGCCTCCCGCTGTTCCGCCGCGGTGGACGCCTTGATCAGGATAACCCGGGGATTTCCCCCGGCGGCTTCCCGCCCTTCTCCGGCCACGGTCTCCCGGCCTGCACCGGCCGCCGGCTCCCGCGCTTCCGGGGGGCCGGGCTGGACCGCCTGGGTCCCGGCGGAAGGCTCCGGAGCAATCCCCTCCCCCGGCAGCTCCCCCCGGGCCAGGCGGTCCAGATAATAGCCGTAATTTCCGTAAAAAAGCCGGGGTACCCCGGAGCCTCCGGGGAAGAGTGCCAGGGTTTTAGTGGAGAGGGCCTCCATAAAAGCCCGGTCATGGGAGACAAAGATGATGGTCCCGGTAAATTTTTTTAACGTATCCAGGAGTATATCCTTGGAGTAGAGATCCAGGTGGTTGGTGGGTTCGTCCAGGAGGAGGAGGTTCATGGGTTTAAGGAGCATTTTAAGGAGGGCCAGGCGGCTTTTCTCCCCACCGGAGAGGACCGAAATGCTCTTGTACACGTCGTCCCCCCTGAAAAGGAAACTTCCCAGCATATCCCGCACCTTGGGAATAAGCGCGGTGGGGGCCTCCGCTTCCATAAATTCCAGGACCTTCTGGGACCCGGTCATCGCCTCCGCCGCGTCCTGGGAAAAATACCCCACCGATATACCCGCGCCGTACTGGAGCCGCCCCTCAAAATTCGTGTCGTCCCCAGCAAGGATCCGCAGCAGGGTGGTTTTCCCCGCACCGTTGGGACCCACCACCACCAGCTTTTCCCCGGATTCCAGGGTCAGATCCAGGCCGCGCAAGACCCGGAGGCTGCCGTAACTTTTCCCCAGGCCCTCCATGGTCAGGGCGATACGCCCCGCATGGGGGGGCGGCGGAAAGGCGATGCTGATCTTCTTAAAGGATTCGGGGATCTCGATCCGCTCTATTTTTTCCAGCCGTTTGATAAGCTCCTGGGCAAAGGCCGCTTTGGTGGCCTTGTACCGGAACCGGCGGATCAGGGCCTCGGTCTTGGCGATCTCTTCCTGCTGGGCCTTGTACCGGGCCATGAGGCTTTCCAGTTCGATCCGGCGGATCCCCTCGTAGGCGGTATAATTCCCCGCATACCGGGTCAGGGTCCCCTGGAAGAGTTCGTACACCTCGGTCACGGTCATGTCCAAAAAATAGCGGTCATGGGATACCATAAGGTATCCCCCGGAAAAATTCCGGAGCCACCCCTCCAGCCAGGAACGGGCCTCGATATCCAGATAATTGGTGGGTTCGTCCAGGAGCAGGATGTCGGATTTTTCCAGAAGTACCTTGGCCAGGGCTATCCGCATCTGCCAGCCCCCGGAGAACTCCTCCACCTGCCGGTCCGTATCGGAAAGGGAAAACCCCAGACCGGTTAATACCATGGAGATCTGCTGATCCCGCTGATAATAGCCGGAATTTTCTACCGCTTCCTGGAGGCGCTGATGTTCTGTCAGCAGGGCCGCGGTTTTCCCATCGTCCCTGACAGCGCTTTCCAGGGCCCGGCCCAGGTTTTCCATCTCCGCCAGCAGGGAAAATACCGGGGCATAGGCGGTTTCCACCTCCTCCCGAAGGGTTCGGCCCCGGTGGATAATCCCCGACTGGGGAAGGTAGGAGACCCGGCTTGATTTCTGGATCGCCCGCTCCCCCGAGTCGGCGGAGAGTTTTCCGGCGATGATCTTCATCAGGGTAGACTTTCCCGACCCATTGGCCCCGGTCAAAGCCGCCTTGGACCCCTCCGCCAGATGGATATTGATATCCTTAAGGATGTCCCGATCGCCAAAGGCAAGGGAGGTTTTGGTAACCTGGATAAAACCCATGGCTCAATTTTCCGTCTTATAAAAGTAGATAATAACCGGTGAAACCGCCCGGCGGGTAACAGTGGTATCCACCACATTACCCGGCGGTACATATTCCAAGCGGAGCCCCAGGGCATCCAGGGTATATAAAAAATTGGCCGCGGTACCCGGTTCCCCCTCTCCGTCAAAACGGAAGGACAAAGCCCCGTCGTACCGGTCCGCCAGGGAACGGTCTAGGAAAAGCCCCAGGTCTACGGTCCCGCTTCCCCGGGAGGCGGGGGAAATTACCTGGGGGGTCAGGAGATCGTAATCAGACCAGGTAAAGGTCCCCTCGGCCCCAAAGGTGAGGCTTCCGTAATTGGTACTGGTGAAATGGGGGCCTTGGATATAGAGGATCTCGAAAAGGGCATCCCGGCGGCCCAGTTCCTGGGTGATAATATCCGGTACCGTGGAGGGCAGGGCCACAAAAAGCAGGGTCTGGAGGGCGCCCTTATTTTCACTGTACTGCACTGCCAGGGTCGTATCCGTCTGGAGGCTCATCTGGAGGGAGGCCCCCTCGAAACGCCAGGCGCGGTTCCCGGTACGCCGGATTCCGGAATAGGAGAAGGTTTTATCCACGTCGGGGTGGTATATCCGGGCAATACCCGTTTCCTGACCGGGCAAAAACTGCCACTGCTTCCCAAACTCGTCGATATTTATCTTTTGCTCCGAAATCATGGTAAGGTAGAATTCGGGGGACCAGGTTTTGGACAAGACATATTCCAGATCCGGGTCCGGGGCGGCTTCCGCCGTGTCCGGGGTTGCGGCCAATACCCCCCCGGTATGCTCAAAAATTTTAAGCCGGTAGGAAAAACAGTACCCGATGGTACCGTCTTCGGTAAGAACCTGGACCCAGTCCCCGGGCAGGGGCTCTCCGGTGGTACTTATGGCGGGGACCCCCTCTTCCCGGGAGAGGATCTTGATTATCTGCCCTAATTTAAGGCGGTATACCCGCCGGGCGTTGTTATCCGGGGTGTCCCGGATAGGAAGCCCGTCCTGCAAAATTTCGGCATAGGTGTTGGCATATTCGGCAAAGGCCGCCGCATATTTTTGGGCGGCGCCCTTTGTTTTCAGGAATGCAAGCTGCCAGAGGGGAATTTCAAATTTATTCTCCCCGTCCCCGGTTTGGTATTCCCGGGGAATGCCCGCCACCCAAACCTGGTTTAAATTGGACTTGATATAGACCGGCAGGATGGTTCCCGAGGGCACCGCGGGATCTTCCGTAGCCCATAGCAGCACCCCCCAGCCGAGATGCCGTTCGCAGGATCCAAACAAGATACTACACCAGCAGGCCGCGCAAACCAACAGCGCCCGGAACAGCGGTTTGCCCCGGCTTATCCTCAATATTATTCCGTTACTTTTCATAAGACTCACAACTCCTTTGACCACTGCCGCAGTTTCCGGGCAGTCCAGAGGGAGGCCAAAAGCCGCAGGCGGCCATAGGCGTTAAGCTCATCATCCAGAACCGCCTCGGACAGCACCAGTTGGGATATGGGATCGCAGAGGCTGTCGGGAAGATCCATGATCCACCGGGAGAGGAGTGCCCCGTTTAATTCCCCGGCATAGGCCGAAATGGCGGCCTGCAGCCCCTGGGCCTGTTTATATAGGTGGGCCTTTTCGGGTTTTTTCCGCGGATTCAGCTTATGGCCATGGATAGAGGCATAAAATTCAAAGGCCGATTCCGCTTCGTCTATACAGAGGGTGGTAATCTGGGATTCGTCTTCCAAAAAACGGAGCAGCAGGGGATAAAACTGGTTCTGTACCTGGAGGATACTCGCCATGGCCAGGATCACCTCGTCCCGAAGATAGGGCGGGGGATTGGTTTGCCTGAGGATGTCCAGCAGTATCGAAAGGGAATTGGGAGATCCGTAGATTCCAAAGGCCTCCACCCCCATGATTTTAAGCCGGGGATTTTCCGTTTGCAGGATGATCTGCTCTATTTCAGGGCGGAAGGCTTCGTCCCTGAGTTTTGCCAGGGCAATGATCGCTTCCCCGGCCAGCATATAATCCTGGGAAACAGCCAATTCCCGCAGGATAGGGATGGCGGAATAGACCCGGTGATCCCCCAGGATCCGGGCGGAAATATAAGCGGTGGTATAGGGGTTGTTGATGGTATCGTTGATCAGGGCCTTTTCCGCATCTTCGCTGAGGGTATCCAGGTTTTCCAGGGCCCGCAGGGATTCGCTGCGGGTAGAAAGCCGGGGGGATTTCGCCCGGTCCAGGAGCCCTTTTATGGATAACTGGGAGGGCGTATCATGGAGGGCCCCCAGCAGGGCTTCTTCCTCCTCCCCGTCATTGGTTTTATTGAGCTTGTCCAACAGGGTAATGGCCCGCAGGTCCCGGAAAGAAAACATCACCTCTATGGCGCCCTTAAAGGGGAGGGAACCCAGGGCCGTAAGGCTTTTTTGCATGACCAGGATAAGGACGGTGATGCCGATGAGGAGGGCATACAAAATTTTAAACGAGACAAACACGGGAATTCCCACAAACGAAAAGATGTCCAGAAACAGACCCGCCAGGAAAGACCCCCCGGCCCCGGCGACGCCGAAAACGAAAAAATATACGATCCCCATGTCCAACATGTACTTTTCCGGAACCAGGGCCAAAAAATAGGTCTGGGCTATCCCTTCGGCGCCCAGAAATCCAAAATTCACGATAAAATGCAGAAAAGTCAGGAAAAGGATCACCGTCGAGAGGTTTTCCACCGCTCCCCGGGGGAAAAACACGATGGGGATCATCCCGGTCAGTCCCATAATCGTACAAACCAGATAGATAGGCTTGACCCCTATGCGGTCCACGAGGAATTTGATGATCAGCCCCACCATCAGGGCCCCGAGCCCCCCAAAAACCGAATACAGGGAGACCATACCGTCCCCCTGAAAAAACACCTCCCGGCTGTACACCACGAGAAAGGCCCGGGCAATGGCGGACACCAGGGCGACCAAAAACAATATGATGATAAAGTGCCGGAAGGGCGCCTTGGCAAAGGACTCCCGGAGCATGTTGAAAAAATTGACCGGTTCTTTCCCGGTGGTTTTTTCCGGTTCCGGCAGCCGGTTTACCAGGAACCCGCTGAAAATTCCCCCCAGGATACCCAAGAGGATGATAACGGAGTAGAGGTAGAGGGGCGGCTCCCGGCCCAGGAGGATGGCGATGATAAAACCGGCAAACATCCCCACGGCGCTGTTAATCACCTGGATCTGGGTCATATAGCTGCCCCGATCCGGGCCTATGGCCAAAAGGTTCAGCACCGGATTGTTCCCGATCATGCCTATGCCCCGGCTGGCATTAAAGGCAAACACCCCCAGGATGATAATCCCCAGGGCCAGATCATGGCGGCCCGAGGAAACCACCAGGGGCACGAAAACCAGGGGGATCATGACGATGGCCCGGATACACCAGGCGCTGCTGTAGATCCGGATGATGGAAAACCGCTTTGCCAGGAGTTTCCCCAGGGGCAGGAAAAAAAAGGCCACATAGATCAGGGCATTCAGGAGCCCCAGGGTGGTGGCGGATGCGTTAAGCCGCATGGCAAAGAGGGTAATGATATTACCCGCTAAAAAGGACCACGACAGAGAGTTAAAGACATTAAAGATATTGTATAAATCCCGGGCCTTACCAAGACGATAGGGCGAAAGCATGGCGGTCATATATACTATTAATAGTATTTGACGCATTAAATATCAAGGGAGGGACGGTTGACCTCGGCGGGATCGGTCCGTACAATAGGACCATGGCACTTAACTGCGGTATCGTGGGGCTCCCCAATGTGGGCAAGTCCACCATTTTTTCGGCCCTAAGCTCCGCCCCGGCGGAGGCGGCTAATTATCCCTTTTGTACGATTAATCCCAACGTGGGGATCGTGGACGTACCGGATGAACGGCTCCTTACCCTGGCGGAGATCTTTAAACCCCGCAAGACCATCCCCGCCGTGGTGGAATTTGTGGATATCGCCGGCCTGGTAAAGGGGGCCTCCAAAGGGGAAGGCCTGGGCAATCAGTTCCTCTCCCATATCCGGGAAGTGGGGGTTATTGCCCAGGTAGTTCGTTGCTTTGATGACCCCGACATTGTCCATGTGAATAACCGGGTGGACCCCGAGTCGGACATGGAGGTGATCAACATTGAATTGGCCCTGGCGGACCTGGATACCCTGGAAAAACGCCGGGAACGGCTCCGGCACAGCCTCCGGGTGCAGGCCAAGGTGGATCAGAAGGCCACCGAAACCGCCCTGGCCGTCCTGGACAAGCTGGCCCCGGCCCTGGAACAGGGCATCCCCGCCCGGTCGGTTCCCCTCACCGGCGACGAGCGGGCCGCAGTTTACGATTGTTTCTTTATCACCCTTAAACCCCAGCTCTATGTCTGCAATGTGGACGAAGCGGGGGTCCGGGCCTTTGCCCAGGGCCGGGGCAGCCCCCTGATAGCGGCGGTCGCCGGGTGGGCCGCCGCTGAGGGCTCGGAAGCGGTGGTGATCTCCGGCAAATTCGAGGCGGAGCTGGCGGATATCCAGGACCCGGAAGAAAAAAAAGCCTTTCTTGCGGAATTGGGGCTAAAAGAATCGGGCCTTACCGCCCTGGTTCACGCGGCCTACCGGCTTTTGGGGCTGCGGACCTTTTTTACCGCCGGCGCCGACGAATGCCGGGCCTGGACCATTCGCGCCGGGGACAGCGCCCCCCGGGCCGCGGGGGTGATCCACACGGATTTCGAGAAGGGCTTCATCAAGGCCGAGGTTTACTCCTACGCCGATATTGTCCAATACGGCAGCGAGGCCAAGATCAAGGAAGCGGGAAAATACCGCATTGAGGGCAAAGAATATATCGTTCAAGACGGGGACGTGATGTTTTTTAAGTTTAATGTATAATTCATGTTACGCAGGGGTCCCACGAAGAGATTTTAACCACAAACCTCACGAACTACACGAACAGAAACAAAGACAAATTGGCGTTTTAACCGATAGTTCTTTCCTATTTTCCCACGAACAAAGAAGAGAATTCAGATATAAATTCCGGAATATCAAAGCAAAAGTTCGTGATGTTCGTGTCGTTCGTGGTTTAGCCTCTTCTTCCCACATAATATGAGGTGGTACTAAGGCCCCATCTGCCGGGGGACCACGATCATATCCCGCCGCCGCAGGGAGTTCAGGAGCTCCGCCGAGGCGTAATACCGGTTGCGGCCTATCATGCTGAGTTCGTCGCCGTAACGGAAACTATTAACCGCCCAATCGCTGGGAATAGGATCGTGGATGACAAAATACTCACCGTCCAGGGAATAGCCTTTAATGATGATATAATGCCCCACCGAATCGTTGTAATACTTTCCGAATAGGTCCGACGCGGGGTCGGAACGGGTTGCCCTGACGCCGCTGGTATGGAAAAGGACAATGGCGATGCTGCCCGAGTCGATTACGTCCTTGATATTCTGAACCGTCTTCAGGGGCTGAATAGCGGCGGTGGCCCCCTGGGCCTTGATAACCCGGATGAGTTCTTCAAAGCTGGTACCCCCGTCCCCATGCCAACCTATGGCCTGGCGCACCGAGGAAACGGAAAAATATTTGCCCAGGGACCATCCGATGGCCATGGAAGCCGATGCGGGACCGCAGTTGGACTGGGTACCGGTATTGTATTGGGTACGGTACCAGTTATAGTTCTCCGTGGCCACATCCGCATGCATGGTGGGAACCGGACTGACAAAAACCGAATAATACTGTTCCCGGTTGTCGGCTTCCCGGGCGGTAATACCGTAGAAACCCGGTCTTTTAAACCGGATCTTGGTCAAAAACTGGTCGGATTCACTCAGATCCAGGGGAGCCGAAGCAATATCCGGATACCGGGAAACCTTGCTGATGCTCCCGTATATCACAAAATATTCATCCGGAGAGGACAGGGTGATAAATTTGGTGGTACTGTGTTCTACTACAGAACCCGGATGGGGTATGTCGATATACAGAGGGTTGGATTTGTAAACCGTTCCCGCCGCGTCCCGGGCGGTTAAACTGGCCACATAGGTTTTGGGAATCGTATATTCATAACTCGGATTGGGGCGGAACCCCCGTTTTCCGTCCCCGAAATTCCATTCAAAGGATTGGAATGACTCCGGGGGAGGATCCACAATGGAAAACTGCACGGTTATCCCGGAACCGCTCACATCCCCGTTGTTTCTGCTTTCATAGGCGATCTTGACGGTTTTGGTAACCGTTTTTACCGGCGCCGTCTGGACCCGCTGGGGCCGGGAGGCCAACTCCACTTCCAGGGCTTTAACGTTTTCTAGGGAGGGAATCCGGATCATCGTTCCCACCCGGATCCGGTTGGCATTGGTTATATTGTTGTAATAGGCAAGGGCTTCATAGGAAATATTGTAGGTATAAGCGATCTCCGACAGGGTTTCCCCGGGCCGGATATGGTATTCAATATCGGAGGATCGGTCTTCAACCTGGGTACCGGCGCCCATGGGATCTTCCTGGGCCGGGTAGGTAGATAAAACCGCCCACTCCTGTTCTTCCTCCGGGGGAAGTACCACCACCGAGGAGGCATAGGAATTCCCCGGATCCTGATAATAGGCGGCCACGTCTTTCAGGGCCGAGACCAGATTTTCAGGGGGAACCGCGGGGGAAGCTATGGCAAAATAAACCAGGAAAGCCGCCCCAAATAAAATCCCCCCAAAACACAAGAACGCGGCCAATTTAGGAACAAAAGCTTCATGCCGAAGAAAGTCAAGACAACACAAGCCGATCCGGCGCATTCCCCGCTTTACCAGGGTAATAATATCCGAAAAACTACGATATTTAGGCTTACGCAGAACTAAAAATTTCGGCCGACGGCGTTTTGCGGGTTTCTGCTGATAAAGAAATCCTTTCATCCTATCAAACTCCATCTTATGAAAATCGACAAACTTCCCATCACATATTTGGCAAGCCCGTCTAGTACTATATCGGAACGAAATCGCAGTTTCTTACGGTCAATAATACACTATACGCTCATTTTATATGCATTTCTCCGGTTTGTCTATAGATAATTATAGAATATAAGACGGATTTACGACTTACGTTATTTTAAGACCACTGCAACCCCTCATGATGAAAGGCGCTGAAAACTCCGGTTTCCGGTGCTTCCCTATGCGTCCAGAGCCGCCAGGGCCTCGTCTATATCGGCCGCGGCTTTTTGGCTGTGTTGCCCCAGGGCCGCGGCGCGGGGGTACAGGGATTGGCCGTAGGCCCGTAACCCCGCCAGGTTCATGGGCCGGGGCGCATTGGGCAGGTAACGGTCAAAGTTACGCTGATAAATATCCTTAAGGGCGTCCCCGTCCAGGGCAAGCCCCCGGCATTGCTCCTCAAAGGCAACAAATTCCTCGGAGGTTTCCATAACCCGGCGCAGGCAGCTCACGGTTTCCCGCCAATGGTCGCTTATGGTATCGGTCCCAAAGAGGATGCGGTGGGAATGATCGATAAAAAATTGCCGCCAGGGTTCGTAATCCTGGGCAAAACTCTCAAACATTTCCCAACCGGGGGTTATATCGTAGGACACCTGGGGGTAGGTATCGAATAGCTGTTTGGTCCGTTCCCGGTCTATGGCGGTGAAAAAAAAGTGGGGAAAAATGACCCGCAGTTTGGGGTGTTTATCCAAAATTCCCAGGGCTTCATCTTCGATCTGTTGTTTTGAGGGGTAACGCCCGTCCCCATAAAACACCTGATCCCCCATCGCCTGGGCCCACCGGGGCATCAGATCCCAGGTCCAGAATTCGACCGGGTCGTTGACATGGTAGAGCAGGGGCATATCCACGCTTTCCATGAAAGAAAACAGGGGATCATAGGCGGGATCGTCCAGGGGGATACCGGTGCGTAAGCGTATATTGGGCTTGCCGTCCATCATTTTGATGCCGTCAAACCCGAGTTCATGGTACAGGGCAGCCTGGGCAAGCATTTCTTCCGGACCGGGGGCTCCGGTTTCGGGATAATGCACCGCGGCAAAGGCATAAGCCCGGCCGGAACTTTTTAATTTGATGGCGGCGCAGAGTATATTGTTGCCCATAAATTCCGGAAATAGGGAGGCGCAGCTGAGGACAACGAATTTTTGATACCCCAATTCCCGGACCATGGCCAGGGTTTCCTCCGCGAAAGCACGGGTGGGGGCGTGAATGTGGACATCGCTGATGGGGTATTTGTAATACATGGGACTTCCTTCATAGTTTGATGCCCGAAAGGGCAATGCCTTCAATAAAATACCGCTGGAATATAAAAAACAGGATAATCATCGGGGCCGCGGCCATTAAACCCCCGGCCATAACCAGGGGATAAATGGTGGTATGTTCCCCGATAAGATAGGCCAGCCCCGCGGAGAGGGTCTGTTTTTTCATGTCCGTGTTTACTATCAGGGGCCACATCAGGTCCTTCCAGGAGTCCAGGGCGATGAGGATCCCCAGGGATACCAGCCCGGGTTTGATCAGGGGCAAGAGGACCCGGTGGTATATGCCCCAGTAGCTGCATCCGTCTATCTTCGCCGCCTCGTCCAGATCCCGGGGCAGGGCGGAAAAAAACTGCCGGAGCATAAATACCCCAAATACGCTGAACAGCCGGGGCAGCCAGAGGGCGGTTAGGGTATCGGTGAGCCGCCACTTTACCATTAAGCTGTACCGGGGGATAAGGAATATCTGACCCGGAACCATCATCAGGGAGAGGCAGAGGAGAAAAACCAGGTCCCTGCCCGGAAAACGCAGCCGGGCAAAGGCATAGGCCGCCAGGGAACAGATGGCCAGCTGCCCGATTACTACCACCGCCATCATCAAAAACGTATTGGTATAAAAATAGGCAAAGGGGAATTTCGCCAGGACCTCGGTAAAATTGTCAAAATTCCAGGAGGAAGGCAGGATTATCATGGGGATATGGATGCTTTCTTCGTAGGTTTTAAAGGAGGTGAGGATCATCCAGATAAAGGGAAGGACCGTGGTTAAGGAACTTATCACCAGCAGTCCATGGACAATACCCGCAGTAATGGTCCTCTTCATAAAACTGCCCCCATGACTATTCCTCGTAGACCCAGCGCCGGCGGACCACCATCTGTATGACGGTTATGGCGAGGATAATAAAAAACAACACCACCGTAACCGCCGATGCGTACCCTTCGTTGGACCGGGCAAAGGCCTCGTCATAGAAAAGCCATATCACGCTCCGGGCCCCGGGCATGCCGCTGGAGAGCCGGGGGATCATCAAATAGATAAAATCGAAGATCTGGAACACCCCGATGCTTTCCATAATAAGGCAAAAAAAGATCATCGGCGAGAGGAGGGGGATGGTGATGTTAAAAAAACAACGGATTCCCCCGGCGCCGTCTATGGTGGCTGCTTCGTAATAGATCCGGGGGATACCCTGGATACCGGCCAATAAAATGACCATCTTGGTACTGACATCCGCCCATACCAGGACGATGGATACCGCCGGCAGGGACAGGTTCGGATCGCTCAGCCAGGCCCGGGGGACGGCGCCGAACAAGCCCAGGAAGGCATTGATAAGGCCGAATTCGTAATTCATCATCCAGCGCCACACTAATCCTATGGCCGCAGGCATGGTTACCGCCGGGATAAAGATCAGGGTCCGGTACAGGCCGGTTAATTTTGTTTTAGCGTTCAAAAGGCAGGCGATCAGGGTGGAAAATATGATCACCGCGGGTACGCAGAAAACCACATATCTAAGGGTATTCCCCAAGGAGGAACGAAACCGGGGATCCCCAAAGAGTTTTACAAAATTCTGCAAACCGATAAAGACCGGGACACCGAAGGTTTTTTTATTGGTAAAACTGATATAGATATTGTTAAAAAAAGTATATAGGTAAAAAACCCCCAGGCCGGCAAGGAAGGGGGTAATAAAGATATAGGACCACAGGGCCTCTCTGCGGTATAAGCGGCTTTTCATGTGCCAAAAGCGGTTTAACAAAACCCTGCCCCCCTTGCCCTGCCCGGGGACCGGGGTCCCCGGATAGCCGTCCGCTCCGGCGGTTCTACTGTTTCATCAGGGCGTCAACTTCCGCGGCTAATTCCTGCAGCGCCTGGGCGGAAGATTTGGTCCGGTTGAAAATTTCGGTTACCAGCTCGGTCTGGACCCCGTCCCAGTCAAACATTTTGGGATGGGAGGGATATACCGTGGATGCCGCGCTTTGTTTGATAAAAGCGGTGGGATCGATGTTCTGGAAGGAAGGGATATACGAAGGCTGGGCCTTGAGGTAGGCGGGAATTTCGATCCGGGCCTCCGCCTGCAGCCGGTTGCTGATTTCGCCCCCAAGAAATTTGATAAGCTGCCAGGCAGATTCCTTGTCCTTGGCCCGGGAATTCAGGGCATAGCTGATTCCCCCCAGGGCGCATACATTACTGACCCCCCGAGAAGGCATGGGCACCAGGCCGATCTGGGAGGCAAAGGAGGCGCCGTCCAATACGGAAGATTTCCAGCTCCCCACATAAAGCAGGGCCCCCCGGCCGGAAAGGAAGAGGTCCGTCCCCTTGGTATCGGACAAAATGGTAAAATTCGGCAGGATCCGTTGATCCATGAGCTTGAGGATATCGTCAAACGCCTTGCGGGCTTCGGGCCGGCCGATATTACTGGAGCTGCCCGAGGCGCTATAGGGAACCACCCCGTCCTGGAGCCAGAACTGTAAATACGAAGGCTGGGGATCCAGTTCCATAAGCAGGGGATATTCACTCCCCCCGGCGGCCTGGATCTTGTCCCGTAATTGGGCACCGATCCGTTCCAAATCCTGCCAGGTCCATCCTTCGGTGGGGTAGGAGACGCCGTATTTATCGAAAATCGCCTTGTTATAGGCCACCACCACCACATCCATCCCCTTAGGCATGGTGTAAAGCCGGTCCTTATAGGTGTATAAATTGAGCATCGCCGGGGACCAGGCGGATTTATCCAATCCGTCCCGGGTAAAATAGGAATCCACCGGCTCGATCACCCCGGCGTCCGCGTATTTCGGCAAAAAGATGTTCATCCAAAATACATCCGCGGCATTCCCCGCGGTGGCCGCCGCGTCCAGCTTGGTCCAATACTGGCTCCAGGGAGTCAGCTGAAGATCTACCTCAATACCGGTTTCCTGGGTAAATTGCTTACAGATCTCCGCAAATACGGGGTATTGAATCTCATCCCAAAGGGCAAAGGAAACGGTTTTTTTCCCCGCCGGAACGCTCTGCCGTCCCCCGCCGCCGAATACGGGAACGGTCAAGATGATCACGAGTAAAACCATCGAAAAAATAAGCTTTTTCATTACGATCTCCTTCTTATATAGTAGTTTCTGTCAAACTTTTATCACGACACCGCTTATTTTGAAACAGCCGCTCCTCCTTTGTCAAGCCGTACCCGCGGTAACAGCCGCGGCGAACACCCGTTACCGGGGGATAACCTTTTTTTCGACCGGCTCCGAGGTGGAGTAGGAGGCTCCCGTCTCATCCCGGAAGGGGATAAAACTAACCCCCAGGCCGTTATACACATCCCGCCGGGTAAGGGTAATGCTCCCGTCTTCGGCGATGTTCTTCTTGACTTCCATAATATATTGCCGGCCCGGAGGTCCCAGGGGCAGCACCATGATACCCCCGGTTTTAAGCTGTTTGAGCAGGGGCGGCGGGATATGATCAATAGAGCAGGTAACCAGGATCTTGTCGAAGGGGGCGTATTCCTCCCAGCCGTAATAGCCGTCTCCCAGTTTCCGGTTAATGGACCCATAGACGGGAAAGGAATTTTCCAAATCCCGGTAGAGGAGATCCGTCTCGATAAAGAGGGGCTTGATTATTTCGATGGTATACACCTGCTGGGTGAGGTAGGATAAAATGGCCGACTGGTACCCCGAACCGGTACCGATTTCCAGGACCCGTTCCCCGGGATTGATATTGAGGGTCGTGGTCATCATCGCCACCACGTCCGGGTCCGTAATGGTGGCCCCGTATCCTATGGGCAGCCAGGTGTCGGCGTAGGCCAGGTTCAGGTTCTGTTCCCGGACAAAATGCTCCCGGGGGGCCAGCAAAAAGGCCCGGACATCCGCGGTACGCTTCAATTCCGAGGACTCCACAAAATCATGGGCCAGTTTCCATCGTTCCTCAAGATACAGGGGGGAATCGTTGCGGTTATTCCGCATCCAGGAAAGCCATACCTCCTTGGTTTCGATGGGCATGGACTGGGCCAGGGCGGGGCCGTCGTACCGTTCTCCCCTGGTAAGGGTTTGATACGCCTGGCCGTATTCGGGGCTGTCCACCCCCAGTTCGATCGCCAGTTTTGCCGCCTCCTCCACCGCCGATTGGGCCGCCACTTCTTCATAGGCCAGGACCCGTTCGGATTTAGCGGAAACCAGGGACGGCAGGGTCAGACCGAAAACAAACCCAATAATTAAGCCCACTGCCAGGGCCACAATAACTAAAGCCGGAACAGAATTAGAATTTTTCACTTTATTTACCACTTTACCTATAAAAATAACGGGAGCACTGCCAAGAAACCACCAAACCAACCAGAATATAGTGTAAAAATATATTGAGTTTAAGTCAATGATTCACTATACTAAGACTGTCTCAAAATAGTAAATTTTGAAACATTAACCTCTCAATGTAAGAGGAAAACGGTTAAAAGTTTGTTTTTCGCCGAAATTCAAGGTTATTTCCCCGAATAAAAATTTTCGGGAGACCGACTTATTATGGATTATGTATGAAAAATGCAAAGATATGCGCCCTGTTCTTTATATCGGTTGCGGGGATCTCCTATGAACTCTATGTGATGCGGATTTTTTCAGTGGGGGGCTGGTCCAATTTCGGCTCCCTGGTTATTTCCACCGCCCTGTTGGGGATAGGGATCTCCGGAATCATCCTTACCTTTCTCGCGGACTGGGTACGCCCCCGGGCCGATGTCATTCTTTCGGTTTGCGCCATCAGCCTGCCCCTGCTTTTGGCCCTGGCGGTGTTCGTCGCCCAGATGGTTCCCTTTAATCCGGTTTTTCTTGCCTCCGATTCCCGGCAACTGTGGTTCATCGGGGCCTATTATATTATTTACGGGGTACCGTTTTTTGTCATCGCCGCCTTTACCGGGGTCGCCTTTGTGGCCCTGCGGGAGGAGATCCAGCGGGTTTATTTCTGGAACATGATTGGCTCCGGGGTCGGGGGTTTTATTATCATTGTGTTTATGTTTTTACTCCCCCCCCGGTACCTTATTTTACCCATCCTGGGGCTCACCATTATCGCCGCCCTGTTTACTTCCGTATCCTGGGACAAGAGAACCCAGTCTTCCCGGTTTTCCCTGTTACACCTCCTGGTGCTGGTCGTTACCTCCCTGGGCGCCCTCTGCCTTGTTTTTCTGGAGGGGGATATCCGGGTATCCGATTATAAGGACATAAGCTATGTCCGCAAGTATCCGGACTCAAAACTGGTGCATCATTCCTATGGGCCCGGGGGGGAATACCATGTGTATGCCTCCCAGTACTTTCATTTTGCCCCGGGACTTTCGGATAACGCCGCCTTAAATGTTTCGGTTATGCCCAACCAGCCCTACTGGGGGCTCTTTGTGGACGGCTCAGGACCCATCGGGATTATGGGAAGCCTCCGGCCTGGGGAACAGGAGTATATGGATTATCTTCCCATGGCCGCCCCCTATACCGTACTCCCGAACCCCGACGTGTTGTTGATAGAACTGGGGGGGGGGATCAACGCCCAGGTTGCCCGGTATAAGGGCGCCCGGAAGATCGACATTGTGGAACCCTCCACGGAGATGATCCGGCTTTTGCGGGATGATCCCAATGTGTCCCGGTTTACCGGTTCTTTGCTCAAATCAGATCAGATCCGGGTTATTCAGGGGGAGCCCCGGGCCTTTTGCGGGGAGCATCCCGCCGCCTATGACCTGATTGAAATAAGCCTGGTGGATTCCATCGGCCTCTCCAATTCCGGCGGCTATGTCGTCCACGAAGATTTTAAGTATACCGTGGAGGCAATTAAGGAATATCTTACCAGCCTTAAACCCGGGGGGATCCTCTCGATCACCGTGTGGGACCGGCTCAATCCTCCCCGGAATGTACTCAAACTGTTAAACACGGTTATTCTGGCCATGGAGGAGGGGGGTATGGAAGACCCCCGGCAGAGCCTCTATGCCTTTGGCCTTTTTATGTCCACCTCCACGATTTTGGTAAAAAACGGCGCCTTTAGCGAAGGGGAAACCGTGACCCTGAACGATTTTGTCCGGTCCCGTTCCTTTGAACTCCTGTATGCCCCGGCGACCGAGGTTCCCCAGCGGGATACGGCGCTGCTGATGGCGGTTTACCGGGATCATTTTGACGGCCGCGAGGAAAACCCCGTGGAAAGTTTTACCAATGCGGATATGTACCGGGGGGCGATTCTTAAATTCCTTGCAGGGGACCGGAACCAGGTGGAAGACGACTACATCTTCGATATCAGGCCTATCCGGGATTCCCGGCCCTATTATTCGGGGTTTTTAAAATTGAACCTGCTTTCCCTCTACCTGGATCAGATGGAGGACGTGTCCGAGGAATGGGGGTATCTCCTGCTCCTGGGGCTGCTGATTCAGGCCTGTATCTTCGGATTTATCGTGATCCTTATCCCCGTGGTGGGCCGGAGGAAGCAGCTCCTGCAACACCCCCGGGGCGCGGTGGGGGTCATCTTATACTATGCGGGGCTGGGACTCGGTTATATGCTGATTGAGATTTTCCTTATCCAGCGGCTGGGGGTGTTCCTTTCTAACCCCACCTATTCCGCCAGCATCGTGATTACCACCATGTTGATTTTTTCCGCCCTGGGTAACCTGGTTAGCAGCCGGTTCAAACGGATCCGGGGCAGGGTGGTGTTGGGTTCCTGTATTTGTATTGCCGGGTTTTTCCTGTTTTATATCTTTGGCCTGGATAGCTTTCTTAACTATTTTAATTCGGCGGCTTTGGGGTTACGGATCCTCGCCGCAGGGCTTATTATCGCTCCCCCGGCCTTTTTCATGGGGGTTCCCTATCCCAACGGCCTGGACAGCCTCCAGGAGAATAAACCCCACCTGCTCCCCTGGGCCTGGGGTATGAACGGCGGGTTATCCGTGGCGGGCAGCGCCCTGGCCCGGATCCTGGCCGTATCCAGCGGGTTCCCCCTGCTGCTGGGGGTCGGCATCGGGATATACCTCCTGGTAGGGTGCCTGTTCCCCGTTAATTTGGGCGGCAAGGCTGCCCAGGAAGGTAATCAGGGAGGCTCCGAACAGTCCGGGGACTCCCCGCAGTTGATCGAGGTCAGTCCCTCGGTTTAGGAATTTTTAGGAACGGAGGTTGAATTTGATGAAATCTTCCGCCTTGCAAAAATATTCCCTTTTCGGGGGCCTTTTAGCGGAGCAGATCGAGGGGATCCTCCCCCTGCTGGATGAGGAATCCTACGAGCAGGGGGAGGAAATTCTCGTCGAAGGCTCCCCCAATGACAAGATCCGGTTTATACTGGAGGGCCGGGTGGAGGTGGTCAAGCAGGGGGTAGTCCTCTATGAATTCAGCGAAGGAGACGCCTTTGGGGAGATGGAGGTTCTGGATGTGATGCCTTCGGCGGCAACCATTAGAACCCTGTCCCCCCTCCGGGTTATCGCTATTTCCAATAAGGCCCTCCGGGAGATCTATAAATACGATCTTAAGACCTTCTCCCTGATCATCATGAACCTTGCCCGGGATCTTTCCCGGCGGCTGCGGTATATGGACGATCGGGCGATGAAAGACCGGTAAAAGTCCGGCATTCTCCCGGACTTTTACCGATCAACGCGGTTCCTTAGGCGTTGAGCCGTTTTTCTATGGCGTCCAATTCGGCGTATAACTCCTTGGGGAGTTTGTCCCCGAATTTGGGGTAGTGGTTCTGCCGGACATCGGCGATTTCCGCCTTCCAGCCCGCAATATCCACCTTGAGGATCTCCTTCATGTCATCCTCGCTGACCCCCGCGGGCCGGGCAATGGCGTCCGGCGTGGGGAGGAAGCCGATGGGGGTGTCCACCCCTTTACCGGTACCGGCGCAGCGTTCGAAGATCCAGGCCAGGACCCGGGAATTTTCCCCGTAACCGGGCCAGATGAACTTACCCGCCTCGTTTTTCCGGAACCAGTTCACAAAGAAGATCTTGGGGAGTTTTGATTCGTCGTGGCTCTGGCCGATTTTGATCCAGTGTTTAAAGTAGTCCCCCATGTGGTAGCCGCAGAAGGGGAGCATGGCGAAGGGGTCCCGCCGGATGGTGCCGGCTTTAAGGTCCAGGGCCGCGGCGGTTACTTCGGAACCTACGATAGATCCCATAAAAACCCCGTGGATCCAGCTTTTTGCCTGGTTTACCAGGGGGATGGTCTTGGGCCGCCGGCCCCCAAAGAGGAAGGCGCTGATGGGTACCCCCTTGGGATCTTCCCATTCCTTGGCGATCACCGGGCACTGCTTGGCGGGGCCGGTAAACCGGGAATTGGGATGGGCCGCGGGTTTCTGCTCCTTGTTGCCCTTGTCCTGGATCCACTCGTTGCCGTTCCAATCGATGAGTTTTCCCGGGGCGTCGTAGCCGATCCCCTCCCACCAGACGCTTTTATCTTCGGTCAGGGCAACATTGGTGTAAATGGTATTCTTTTTGATGGTCTCCATGGCGTTCCGGTTGGAGTCATTGTTGGTTCCCGGGGCGACCCCAAAGAATCCCGCTTCGGGGTTGATGGCGTAGAGTCTGCCGTCGGCGCCGAATTTCATCCAGGCGATATCGTCCCCCACGGTTTCCACGGTCCAGCCGGGCAGGGTGGGGATCAGCATGGCGAGGTTGGTTTTACCGCAGGCCGAGGGGAAGGCCCCGGTGATATATTTAACCTCTCCCTGGGGGTTGGTGATCTTGAGGATCAGCATGTGTTCCGCGAGCCAGCCCTCGTCCCGGGCAAGGACGCTGGCGATCCGCAGGGCCAGGCATTTTTTCCCCAGCAGGGCGTTGCCGCCGTAACCCGAACCGTAGGACCAGATCTCCCGGGTTTCGGGGAAGTGGGAGATGTATTTTTTATCCAGGGGAGCGCAGGGCCACTTGCCCGCATCCTTTTCCCCGGGGCCCAGGGGCTTACCCACGGAATGGAAGCAGGGCACATAGTAGCCGTTGCTGCCCAATACCTCCAGGACCTTGGTCCCCACCCGGGTCATGATGTGCATATTCGCCACCACATAGGGGGAATCGGTGATCTCCACCCCAATTTTGGCGATATCGGAACCCACCGGCCCCATGGAGAAGGGGATCACATACATGGTCCTCCCCTTCATGCTGCCCCGGTAAAGCCCGGTCATGGTTTTTTTCAGTTCCTCCGGGTCTATCCAGTTATTGGTGGGCCCGGCATCCTCCTGCTTTTCCGAGGCAATATAGGTTCGGTTTTCAACCCGGGCTACATCCGACGGATCGGACCGGAAAAGTACGCAGCCCGGCAATTTCTGGGGGTTGAGGGGGGTTGCCAGCCCGGTATCAATGGTGATTTTAATCATCCGATCATATTCGGCCTGAGTGCCGTCACAGACCTCCACCGAATCGGGGGTCATCAGGGCCGCCGCATCCTCCACCCATTTCTTAAGACCTGGGTGTTTAAGTTCTTGTACATTCATGGATACTCCTTGCTAAGTTACAATAGAAAAATTATTTCTTATTATAAGGTATAAAAAAAAGCGACAAAACGCAAGGGCTGATATTCCCAAAGAAAACAGGAATTCGACCGCGAAGGCGCCAGCCAGTACCGGGTACCAAGGCCTTAAAAAGAATTTAACCACAAAGGCGCAGAAGGCGAAGAAGGAAAGGAGAAAAATTAAGAGGGAGGAGAGAGGAATGAGGAGTGAGGAAAATTGTCGCGTCCTGGTTTAAAGTTGTCACATAAGGAGTCGAAAAATGAAAGAAGTGGTACGATACAGTGAGGCATTTAAGCTAAGACTGGTCGAGGACGTGGCCGGGGGGAAATATAAGAGCCTGGAAGAAGCCAGGCGCCGGAACGGGATCCGGGGACTATCGACCCTGAGCACGTGGATAAAGCAGTACGGGCGGGAGGATATCCTGCCCAAACGGATAAAGGTGGAAACGATGAACGAAATTGATGAATTGCAGGCTGCCCGCCACCGGATACGGGAACTGGAAGCGGCCCTGGCCGATGCGCACATGGATTATTGTCTTGAAAGTGCCTTTTTGGATATAGCGTGCCAGCGGCTGGGGGGCCGGAACTGGAGTACGCCGGGGTACAGCTAGGACGGGACCGGTTTTTTGAGGTATTGCGGGAAAAATCGCTGCTGCTTGACCGGCTTCCCGGCACACCCCACACCACGAACTCCCGGCATAGCCTACCGGTGTTTCATAATCTGGTCAAAGAGCTGGTGCTGACCGCTCCTCATCAGGTATGGGCGGGGGATATTACCTATATCCGTACCGATGCAGGCTTTCTATATCTCAGTCTACTGATGGATGGGTGGTCGAGAAAAATAGTGGGCTATCATGCGGGGGACACCCTGGAAGCCGAAGGGGCTATCCGCACCCTGGAGATGGCGCTGAAGGAACTCCCGACGGGAGCGTACCCCGTCCACCATTCGGACCGTGGCTGCCAGTACTGCTCGCATCGGTATGTTGAAAAGCTCCAGGCCCATAGGCTCTCGATAAGCATGACCGAGGAGCTGCACGGTTACGAAAACGCCGCGGCGGAACGGTTAAACGGGATATTGAAACAGGAATATAGTCTGGGCTGTTCATTTCGGAGCAAGAAGCAGGCGCTAACGGCGGTAGCTGAGGCGGTGTTCCTCTACAACACCCGGCGGCCGCATCGGTCCCTGAACTATGAAACGCCAGAAAACATGCACCGTAGGGTTGCATAAAAATTTGTCAACCTATTTCAGGACTTGACATGTTCATATAACTGATGAGCAGATGTTAAGGATAAAACTACGGGGGGACAAATTCCACAAGGATTGGAATTATACGCTACAACCTTCGGTACGCAATATGTAGTATTTATTTTTGGGAGAGTCCTATCTTCATTTATTTTTTCCATTTTTTCTTCCCGGTATTTTCTTATTTCTTCGTTAACATCATCTTCAGTAAATTTATATTTTGAAGATATGCTTTCTCCATAGGCAAAAATGCTTTCCCATTTTTTCTTCCTTTCAATATATATTCTTGCTGCTTCCCTGATTAATTCGGATCGAGTTCTCGCTTCATCTTTTGCGGTTTTGTCAATTTGTTTTAATAAATCTTCTTGAAAGGAAATATTTACCGTAGCAATCGCTATATCATACCCCTTGAGTATTAATATACAATGTTTGTATTTTCCTGTCAAGGGTTGGGGAATGGTGCGGTTATAGTAGCGCTGATAGCCCGGCGGGATCACACCTCGGCCTATGTCAAGTCCGACAGGGGATATCCCGCCTGCTATCCCTGGGTGGGGCTAGTCGGCCCCGCCGGTTTCTAGCCGGGCAGCCTTAAAGTCCTCCAGCTTGATGGTCCTGGCCTTGTTGAGCCGGGAGTATTCCGCGGCAAAGGCCATGTAGTGGCTTTCAAAGGAATCTTTTACCGAGGTTCTGGCCGCATTTTTCTGATCCCGGATGCTCCGTACAAAGTCGCTTACCAGGTTGACATCGCCGCCGGAATGGCCTCCGATGGGCGCGGCCAGTTTGATAAGCTCCACGTTCCGGGAGGAAAATTCCTTGATCGTTATTTGGGCCTCTTCCATATCCCCCACGATTTCCCCTTCGGTTCCAAAGAGGGTAATGTTCCGGTGAATTTCCATGGTAAAGCCGGACATGGTAAAATTGGCGCTTACCCCGTTGGTAAATTGTATCGCCACGGTCTGATGATCCACCACATCGTTATCACAGTGGAACACACACCGGCCGTAGGGGCCCGTTTCCAGCGCCTTAAGCCGGCCCTCGATGGAAAGGTCCGTGGAGATCACATTGGCAGGCCAGCCCACATAATCGGTCAGGTAAATTTTCGACACATGGTAGGGGCAGCTTGTCAGGTGGGGACAGCCGTCAAGACAGCGGGAAGGCGCCCCCGGAGGGGCATTCTCCGCGTTAAAATAATGTAAAGCCCCATAAGAACTCAAGGATTCGCAGGGAGCGCCGGCAAGCCAATGGAGCATATCCATATCATGACAACTCTTCGCCAAAATCATGGGGGAAGATTCCGCCAGGTTGCGCCAGTTACCCCGGACAAAACTATGGGACAGGTGAAGGTGTCCCACGTTTTCGATGAGGTTGATACCGATAAGCCGTCCGATCCGCCCGGCGTCCAAAAGTTCCTTGATTTTAGAAAAAAACGACGTGTACTTTAATACATGGCATATCATAAAAACCTTGGTAAATGAGGCGGATTCCTTTTCAATGGCCCGGCATTCCTCCAGGGTGGGCACAATGGGCTTTTCGCAGAGGATGGGCAAATTCCGGGCCATGGCCCGTGAGAGCGGGCCCACATGTTGTTTATCCTGGGTGGCAATGATCACCCCGTCAATATCGGGCAGCTTGTCAAAGGCTTGCTCCCAGGCGGCAAAGGCCAGGCTGTCGGGAATGTGGTGATCCGCCTGTATTTTTTTTCGTTTTACCTCATTCGGCTCGGCTACGGCGGCGATCCGCATCATTTTCGGATTATTCCGGGCATATTCGGCGTAGGCATACATCCCCCGGCTGCCCGCTCCCAATAAAAGTACGTTAATGGGCTCCATTCTTTATGTTCCCCTATTTCGCGATACTGGCGTTGATGGCGGTTTCCAGCTCGGCCAACTGGTTGCCGAGATTACCGCTGGAGAAGATCTTGGACATCCCCTCTTCCATTTCGGTCCAGACCGCGCCCGCGTTCCGCGAGGCGATGGGGAGCGGATGACCGTAGTTGATAGACTCGCTTACCACCTGGGTATCCACCCAATCATAACTCTTGAAGTAAAGATCGGTCATGCCATTGTAACAGGGAGCAAAGGTATTCGCCGTAATCTCCGCGTGACGCTGGGAAGCCAGAAAGGCGGTGAATATCCGTACCTCTTCGGGATTCGCGGTCTTACTGGAAATTGCGTAGGCGATATTGTGGAATACCGTACCCTGGGCCTTTTTGCGGGGCAGGGGCGCCACGTTGAGATCCTGCCCCAGTACGTCGCCAAAGAAACTGATACGAATGGAAAGGCCCGGCATCATCGCCACCACGCCGGACTGGAACAGGGCGTCGGGGGTAGCCTCGGCCAATTCTTCGACGGTTGGAGCCACCTTATAGCGGTAGATAAGATCCATGTTAAACTGAACGGCTTCCTGAATCTCGGGGGTATTGAGGGTTACCTTGGTACGGTCGGCGTTAAAAATAGCCCCACCGTTCTGATAAATAAAGGGGCCAACGCCGCTTTGGAAAGAAGCGTTGGCGATAGTTCCATACTGGATAACCTGATTCCCGCTGAGGACGGTAAGTTTCTGGGCGGCGGCAAGGTAATCATCCCATGTCCAGTCCGCGGTCGGATAGGCGACGCCGGCCTTGTCAAAAGCCGCCTTGTTGTAAAACAGAATTATATCATCCCACATAAAGGGAACCGCATAGCGTTTCCCCTGATAGGTAAAGGGTTCATAAAAGTTCGGGTCAAAATTCTCAAAGCGTATATCCCCTGCCCAGGGTTCCAGGTCCATCACCAGGCCGGTGGGAATATAGGACACCGCATTGGGATGGTTAAGCCAAAACACATCCGGCCCGGTTCCCGTGGGGAGGGCGGTCTGCAGCTTGGTCCAGTAATCGGACCAGGGGGTGATGAGGAGGTTAACCTTTATCCCGGGGTTGGCCTGCTCAAATTCCTTAATCATGGTTTCGTAGTCAGCTCTGACCGTTTCATCCCAGCACCACAAATTGACAACCTTCGCAGCTCCGGCTGCCGCAGAGCCGGCCTCATCACTCTTTTTCTGACAGCCGATCAACACCAACGCTACTAAAAGCGCCGCCCATAAAATTTTTTTCATATATTCTCCTTATATTTTTTCCGCCCGAAAGCGGTTATCCGCCCTTATCGGGACGGGTAAGGGCTATTCCTTAAGCCCGGTAAGGGCAATACCGGCGATAAAATGCTTCTGTGCGAAGAGAAATAAAACTATAACCGGAAGGGATACCAGGAGGGACGCCGTCATCAAAAGATTCTCCCTGGTCATCATCTGGCCCTGGAGATTTGCCGTCGCGATGGAAAGGGTATAGAGCCTCTCCTCGTTGATAACAATAAGGGGCCAGAGAAAATTATTCCACGCAAAAACAACGCACATAATCCCCGTGGCAAGGAGGGAACTCTGGGAAAGGGGCATGATAATAGAACGGTAGATACGCCAGTGGCTGGCTCCGTCAATAAGGGCTGATTCGTCCAGGGATTTCGGAAGAGACAATATCTGCTGCCGGATAAGGAACGTACAAACCACGGACGGGATCAGGGGAATGATCACCCCCAGATAACTGTTGAGCCAGCCAAAGGCAAGCATCATGTTATACCGCGGCATAAGCACCATTTGCAGGGGAACCATGAGGGCAAGGAAAAGGGAAGTAAAGAGCCCATTTTTGAAGGGAAAATCAATGCGGGCAAACCCATAGGCGGCCATGGAAGAAAGGAAAATCTGGGGCACCGTTATTCCCAGGGTTACCAGGACATTGTTCTGGTAGTACGCAAGGAAGTGCAGGCGTCCCAAAATCTCGCTGAAATTTCCTAAAAACGTAAAACTGCCGGGAAGAATATGAACGGGAAGCTGTACCGTTTCCGGATAGGTTTTGAAGGACGATAAAAAAATCCAGACAAATGGAAAAAACCAGAGCAGGGAGACAATAAAAAACAGGATTGTATTGATCACGGACAACGCTTTTCTCATACCCACCGCCTTAGGAATAATGGACCCATTTCTTCTGGCCGTAATTCTGGATTACCGTTACCCCAAGCACCAGAACACAAAATACAATGGCCTCCGCCGAGGCATACCCCATGTCCAGGTAGGTAAAGCCCCGTTCATAAATTCCAAAGGCCATGGTCCGTATATTCTCCTTAACCGCGGGATTACCCTTTCCAAATATAAAAATATAGTCGAAAAGCTGAAACACCGAGATAACCGTGATCATAACCACAAAGAAAAGCTGGGGCGTCACCAGGGGGACCGTAATATGAATGAATTTATGCCAGGCGTTGCCGCCGTCCAGTTCACAGGCTTCGTAATACTGATGGGAGATATTCTGGAGCCCCGCAAGCAATATAACTCCGTAGTACCCGATGCTGGCCCAAAGGCTTACCACCATGATCACCAGGCGCACCGAATATTCCCCTGAAATCCACGCAGGCTGGGGCAGGCCCAGGTTCCCCAGCACCACATTGATGAGCCCGTAACGGGTATTAAACATGAGCCGCCATACCGTGGCGGTTACCACCGGAAGCAGCATATAGGGCAGAAAAAAGGCGGTCCGTAAAAATCCGGTCAGGGGCGTTTTTTTATTCAGGGCGTTGGCCAAAAGGAGGGAAAAAACGATCGTGGCCGGAACAATGGTGATTACATAAAAGAGGGTATTAAAAAACTCTTTTAAAACCTGGGGATCCCTAAAAAGCTGCACATAATTCGCAAAACCGATAAATTCGGGCTTGGAGAGGTGATTCCATTTGGTAAGTGAGATATAGACCGAATCAAAAACAGGGTATATATAGAAAAGATAGATCCCTACAACCGTGGGACCCACAAAGAAAAACGCCCAAAGCCACTCTTTGTACTTTTTTTTCCTGTCCATCTTATATCCTCCCTGACTTTTCGGTCCCTTAAAGCGGATCAAGGCCGGTGATTTTTATTTATACGCATCTTCCTCCCAACACGGATGTAACGGCATGCAGGAAACCTGCGAAATACCAGGGACGAGGCAAAAAAATGGCAGGCAAAATAGTACGGTTCTTTGTGGAGGGGTAATCTTGCCTTTTCGGACACAACATAGATTCATCATATAGCCCTTTCTCAAAAAAAGCAAGCAAATTCTCTGGGTCAGGGAAAAAATAGTTACGGCAAAAGGTGATTGACCCTTATGCGGAGGCCAATTCCTTACGAACCAGTTCGCCTATGATTTGGGCGGGGGTTTTGTGGGTTGCTTCGGTGCGGGTAAGGATGTAATTGGCTGCCACGTCATCTAGCGCATTCAGCAGGGCCCGCTGCCTGGCAAAAACACCGGGGACGATAGAAAAAAGAAAAAAATGGGGCTGTTTCAAACTGAAGTTTTGAAACAGCCCCATCCACTAAGGGCTTTCCGGAGAAGCTAAATTTTTAAAGCCCTTCCGGGCTGATCCGGGAAACCGGTCAACAGACCGGTTTCCCGGCAAATACCTGGGGGGCTGTTCCTAAACTGGGGTTTTTGGGAACAGCCGGGGGGCCTTACGACCTTTCCCACCGACTAGTAGTACCATTCCATGTGTAGGTTTTGTCTGGCTGAGCCGCCTCTTGAGTGCCACTGTAATAAAAGTTACCGCTAGTGTTGTTAACGTAGGTGCCGGTTGGTGCGGTAGACCCAAAGGTGATTGTGGAGTTGGGAGAGCCGGAACCGACGATCTTGCCGCCGCTGGCATCGATGGCGCCGTTTACCGTAAGCGTACCCGTTACAAGAAGTCCGTCACTAGCCTCTATGGTTACCTTGGCGCCCGCATTAATAATCCCATTGTATATAATACCAAGATTCGAAATACCTAAGACCTTGATATTACCGGACGTTACCGTAAGTAAGCTGACGCCAGGGCTTACCTGGCTAAGTTCGACACGACCAGTCGTATCCCACGCATACATGGGATTATCGCCGCTCGCTCCTAAGTATAATATAGGAGTGCCACTTGGATTTAAATACGCCTCACTGCCATATTCCAGCACGATCTTGCCGTTGGGACCGAAGTCGAACTGGGGGGCGTCAGTAGTCCCTGAGCCTTGGACCGCTGCTTTGTATGTACCGCCGGCTTTCACCGTAACCGTACCCGATATGGCAATTTTATCGGTAGCACTGGTGGTAAGATCGGATAAATCAAATGCCCCGCCGCTTGCAACGGTGAGATCGCCGTTTACCGTAACTGTGCCGGTATCATTAACAACGGCGAGGGTTACATTGTTACCTATCGTAAGCCCTTTGCCGAGAGGGACCGTCAATGATTCACCTGAATCTACCTCTACCGTTGCCGCCCCACCAGCACTGCTAAGGATTACTGACGATGCGGAACTGTTCAATGCACTGTTTATCTCCGAGGGTTCAGGTGGATCAGATGGGTCAACCGTAACCGTCTGAGGCCTAGGGATGGAGGGACTGGGAGTTGGAGTTGGATTCGGATTGTATGGCGGCGACTGCGAGGTGGTGGTATCCCCGCCGGTACCGGAAGGACAGCCGCTCAACACCAGCAGAACGGCCAACAACATGGTCAAGGGTAACCAAAAAAGACTTTTTCGGGACATAAAATCCTCCTTAAATAGTATCCGGGCTCAAATTCCGGACATAACACAATGGATTTAGCCATAAGCGTAAATACCAAAAATATATCGAATATAATACAATATTATAGCAGATTTGTCAATAACATTCGCGTTTTATATCAATAATAATATAACTATGTATTTGGAACGGCTTGTCATTGATAATATTAAGCGTATACGCAAGCAGAAGGGGATGTCCCAGGAAAAACTAGCCGAGGCCTGTAATACCGCAACCAGTTATATTGGATTAATGGAAACCTACAAAAATGTCCCTAAACTTTCCACCATTGAAAGAATCGCCAAGGCCCTGGACGTTGATCCCCTGCTCTTTTTCCAGGATTCCCAAAAATTTTCCCTGGATCAGGAACTTGAGATAGAGAATAAAAAGAAAAAAATTTTACTGATTTTTGAAAAAGAGTTGGACAATATACTATACAACCGGTAAATTGGCGCCTAGCACCATATAACCCACTTAAGAATTTTAACCACAAAGGCGAAGAAGGCGCAGAAGGAAGTCGAAAACAGGGAAAAATGAAGTATTCCTCATCCTTCCCTTCTTCCCTTCTTCGCCTTCTGCGCCTTTGTGGTGAATTTCTTAAATTCGGTAAATTGGGATAAATTACGCCTTTTCGGGTGGTTCGTGGTTAAAATCTCTTAATTCCTTCCTCTCCTCACTCCTCTCCCCTCTTCGTTCGGGTGGTTCGTGGTTAAATTTCCTCAAAGCGTCTTGATGATAGCCTCCGCGGCGGCACGGCCGTCGGCAATGGCCCGGACCACGAGGCTTGCCCCGCTGCGGGAATCTCCGGCGGCCCAGACCTTGGGGTTGGAGGTATGGAAGCTGCCCCGGGTGCGGATGTTTCCCCGTTCATCGGTTTCAAGGCCAAAGGCGGCCACCGCCCCGTCCTGGACCACGTGGGTAAAGCCCATGGCCAAAAGCACCAGGTCCGCCCCTATCTCAAAGTCCGAGCCCGGAACCTCGGTCATGACCGGACGGCCGTTGACCACGGACCAGTCCACCTTACCGGCCTGGACCGCCTCCACCTTTCCCCCCCGGCCGATAAAGGCCTTGGTGTTGACCGACCAGAGCCGCTCCCCCCCTTCCAGGTGGGAGCTGGAGGTCTTCAGTACCTTGGGCCACAGGGGCCAGGGCTCCTCCGGGGGCCGGTGTTCCGGGGGCCGGGAAAGGACCTCGATCTGGGTCACCCGCATGGCCCCCTGGCGGTTGGCCGTCCCCACACAATCCGCGCCGGTATCGCCCCCGCCGATCACCAGGACCCGTTTGCCAAAGGCGGTGATGGGATCTACCCCCTCCCCGGCCTCCCCCGCCAGGGTCCGGTTCTGCAGGGAGAGGTAGTCCAGGGCCTGGACCACCCCGGCAAGTTCCCGGCCCGGGGCCTTCATGTCCCGGGGCTCCCGGGCCCCGATGGTGAGGAGGACCAGGTCATAGGAGGCTTCAAGCTCCTTGGGGTCTATCAATTCCGCCTCGGAACCGAGGGTGCCAAAGCCGTAGCGGGCGGAGCCGACCCGGGCGTTGGTCCTGAATTCGACCCCCTCGGCCCGTAAAAGATCCACCCGGCGGTCAATAAAACTCTTGTCCAGTTTGAAGTCCGGGATGCCGTACCGGAGGTAGCCCCCCAGTTTCCGGTCCCCCTCATAGAGGGTAACCGAAAATCCCCCCCGGTTGAGGAAATAGGCAGCGGAAAGCCCCGAGGGGCCGGCCCCCACAATGGCCACTTTTTTCCCGTTCCGCTTCCGGGGCGGCCGGGGGATCACCAGGCCCATTTCAAAGGCCTTTTCTATCACCGCCAGCTCGTTTTGCCGTATGGTTACCGGTTCGTCAGTGGCCCCCAGCACGCAGGAGGCTTCGCAGAGGGCGGGACAGACCCGGCCGGTAAATTCGGGGAAGGGGTTACAGTCCTCCAGGACGGCCCAGGCGCCGGCCCAGTCCCCCCGGTACAGCCGGTCCTGCCATTCGGGCATCACATTGGAAACCGGGCAGGCCCAATGGCAAAAGGGCACCCCGCAATCCATACACCGGGCCGCCTGGGCCCGGCGTTCATCATCGGGAAGCCGGATCTCCACCTCACTGTAATCGTTGATCCGTTCTTCCACCGGCCGGTAACCCGACACCTGCCGCTTTATCTTCAAAAACCCCTTGGGATCACCCATAGCACACCTCTCCTCTCTTTATCTTCACTTGGGGGGCAGCGGAAGACTTGGCAAAGGGCCAAGGCCCGGAGCCAAGTCTGGAGCGAGGGGGGGCGGACAAAAAATGTTACCGCTCCCCAAAACAGCCCGGAAATCGCCCCCCCCTTAACTTCTCACTTCCAGCTCTTCCCGTTCCCGGATCTCGTAGAGTTTCCGATCCAGTTCGGCGAGTTTCATCTGCTGGAGGGCCCGCTTGTATTCCACGGGCAGGACCTTGACGAATTTGGGGGCGTAGTCTGCCCAGTTGTCCAGAATGGACTTGCCGTAGGCCGAGCCGGTCCAGTAGACGTGCCGGTTGAGCAGATCTTTGACGAAATTTTCGTCCTCCTCGTTGTCCAGGCCCGATAGTTCCACCATGCCCTGGTTGAGGAAGAATTCGAAGTTGCCCTCCCGGTTCAGCACATAGGCGATGCCCCCGGACATGCCCGCGGCGAAATTCCGCCCCACCGAGCCCAGGACCAGGAGCCTGCCCCCGGTCATGTATTCGGCGCAGTGATCCCCGGTCCCTTCCACCACCGCCAGGACCCCGGAATTCCGCACGCAGAACCGCTCCCCGGCGACCCCCGCGGCGTAGAGCTCCCCGGAGGTGGCACCGTACAGTACGGTATTGCCGACGATGATGTTTTCGTTGGTTTTGAAGGTCGAACCCGGCGGGGGGGCCACCACGATGCGGCCGCCGGAAAGGCCCTTGCCCAGGTAGTCGTTGGAATCCCCCGCCAGGCGGAAGGTGATCCCCTTGGCGAGGAAGGCGCCGAAGCTCTGCCCCGCGGACCCGGTAAAGTCCACGGTCACAAAATTTTCGGGCAGGCCCTGGCTGCCGAAACGCCGGGAGACCTCATAGGAAAGCATGGCCCCCACGGCCCGGTCGGTGTTGCGGATCGAAAGCTGCAGGGCGGTGGGGATCTTTTTATCCAGGGCGTCAAAACATTTGTCGATAAGCTCCCGGTCCAGGACCTGGCTTATCTTGTGGATCTGGTCCTCCACACACCGGAGCGCCTTGCCGCCGGGGATACCCTCGGGGCCTTCCGCCCGGTGGAGCAGGTCCCGGAGGTCCACCCCGGCGGATTTGGCCTTGCCGCTTTTCCGCTGTACCAGAAAATCCGGCCGGCCCACGAGTTCGTCAAAGGTCCTGAACCCCAGGGAGGCCATGATCTCCCGGGTTTCCCGGGCCAGGAAGCGGAAAAAGTTGATGAGGTATTCGCTTTTGCCGGAAAACCGCCGCCGCAGGTCCGGGTCCTGGGTGGCAACCCCCATGGGGCAGGTGTTTTCGTGGCATTTACGCATCATCACGCAGCCCAATACGATGAGGGTGGAGGTGCCGAAGCCGAATTCCTCCGCCCCCAGCATCCCGGCAATGACAATATCCCTGCCGGTTTTAAGCTGGCCGTCGGTTTGCAGCCGCACCCTGCCCCGGAGCCCGTTCCGCACCAATACCTGGTGGGTCTCGGAAAGCCCCAACTCCCAGGGAAGCCCCGCATGACGGATGCTGGACTGGGGGCTGGCCCCGGTGCCGCCGTCGTAGCCGGAGATGAGGATATTGTCCGCATGGGCCTTGGCGACACCGGCGGCGATGGTTCCCACCCCGCTTTCGGAAACCAGCTTAACGCTGATCCGGGCCGCGGGGTTGGCGTTTTTCAAATCGAAGATAAGTTCCGCCAAATCTTCTATAGAATAGATATCATGATGCGGGGGAGGGCTGATCAGGGTGACCCCCGGGGTGGAGTGCCGGGTTTTGGCGATGAGGGCATCCACCTTATGCCCCGGAAGCTGGCCGCCCTCGCCGGGCTTGGCCCCCTGGGCTATCTTGATCTGGATCTCCCCGGCATTGGCCAGGTACACACTGGTTACGCCGAAACGGCCCGAAGCCACCTGCTTGATGGCGCTCCGGGTCCACACGCCGTCGGGACGTACCGCGAACCGTTCGGGACTCTCCCCCCCCTCCCCGGAATTGGAACGGCCCTTGATGGAGTTCATGGCCGCGGCAATGGTTTCATGGGCTTCCTTGGAGATGGAACCAAAGGACATGGCCCCGGTGGTAAAGCGCTTCATGATGGATGCTTCGGATTCCACCTCGTCCAGGGGAACCGGCGCAACGGGCCCGTCCGGAACCGTTCCCGGCGCGGCAAAATCCAGGAGTCCCCGGATCACATGGGGGTTTTGGTTCAAAGCGTTCGCCGCGGCGGTAAATTCCTTGAATTTACCGTAGTCCGCGGTACGGGCGGCCCACTGGAGCAGGTAGATGGTTTCGGGGTTCCAGGCGTGTTTTTCCCCGGATTTACGCCACCGGTATTGGCCGTCCCCGGCCAGGAGCAGATCCGCCGGGGTCAGGGGATTGCTTATCCGGTCGTAGGCGGCCCGGGCGGCCCGGTAATGAGCAATGGCCTCGGCTTCCAATTCCGCAAAACCCGCCCCCCCGATACGGCTCCCGGTCCCCCGGAAGCATTTCTCAATCACCTCCGCGCCCAATCCTATGGCTTCGAAGATCTCCGCCCCCCGGTAGGAACGGAGGGTGCTGGTCCCCATTTTGGACATAACCTTGAGCATGGCCTTTTGCAGGCCCTTGAGGTACTGTTTTTCCCCGTGGGGGTAATCGCCAAGCTCCCGGATTGCCAAATCGCTTCTCCCGGGGGCCGTGTCCGCAGGTTTCCCCCTTACGGCGTTCCGGTAAATGGCTGCTATGGCCGCCAGGGCGCCGTAGGGGACAACCAGGTCCGCGCCGTACCCGAAAAGCAGGGCAAAGTGCATGAGTTCCCGGGGTTCCGCGGACTCGACAATGATCGAAAGTTTCATTCGTAATCCCGCCCGGATAAGGCCGTGGTGGACCGCCCCGGCGGCCAGGAGGGCCGGGATGGCGCAGCGGCCCGATTCAGGGGACAAGCCCGCCCGGTCGGATAACACCAACAGGGCGATACCCTCCTGGGCGGCCTTGACCGCCTCGGCCACCAGACGGTCCAGGGCGGCCTCCAGGGAAGAGGCGGCGGGTTTACCCGGCTCCGACTTTTCCCCGGCATCCAAAAGGGGTACGTAAAAGGTGGCATCCAGGTCCCGGCAGGGGAAATCCCGGGGGCTCAGGGACTTAAGACGGTCCAGATCCCCGGGAGAGAGGATAGGGCTCAGGACCTTGATCCGCCGGCCATGGGTTTCAGCCTCCTCCAAAAGGTTCCCCTGGGGTCCCACAAAGCTGGTCAGGGTCATCACCAGATCTTCCCGGATGGAGTCAATGGGGGGGTTGGTTACCTGGGCAAAGGTCTGCTTAAAATAGGCGTATACCCGCTGGCTCTTATCGGAAAAGATCGCCAGGGGCGTATCCGTACCCATGGAACTGGTAGGTTCCTGGCCGCTTTCGGCCATGGGGAGGAGGAGCCGTTCCCGGTCCTCCCGGGTATAGCCCGCGGCCCGTTCCATGAACAGCACCGCCCGGTCATCGTTAAAGAGGGGGTCCCGGAGGGGGTCTTCCTGATCCTGCTCCAGGGTTAAAAGGTGTTTTCCCATCCATTGGGTATAGGGCTTGTTACTGCGGACCTCCTCCTTTACCTCGGAATCGGGGATGATCCGGCCCGCGGCCAGATCCACCAGGAGCAGCTTCCCCGGCAGCAGCCGGCCCTTATAGGCCACGTCGGCGCCGGCAAAATCCTGGACCCCCGTCTCGGAGGCCATGACGATGAGGTCGTCCTTGGTGATGGTATACCGGGAGGGTCTGAGGCCGTTCCGGTCCAGGGTGCCCCCCACGTAACGGCCGTCACAAAACACCATGGAGGCCGGTCCGTCCCAGGGCTCCATAAGGCAGGCATGGTACTCGTAAAAGGCCTTAAGCTCCTCCGGGATGGGGTTCCGGTTGTTCCAGGCTTCGGGGATGAGCATCATCAGGGCATGGGGGAGGCTGCGGCCGGACATAACCAGGAATTCCAGGGCATTATCAAAACTCGCGGAATCGCTCCGGTCCGGCTCCAGCACCGGCAGGATCTCCCGGAGTTCCGCACCGAACCGGGGGTGGGAAAAAAGCGCCTCCCGGGCGGCCATCCAGAAACGGTTTCCCTTGATGGTATTGATCTCGCCGTTATGGGCCAGCATACGGAAGGGCTGGGCCAGGGGCCAATTGGGAAAGGTATTGGTGGAAAACCGGGAATGTACCAGGGCCACGGCGGTTTTTATCCCTTCATCTTGAAGCTCCGGGTAATAATCCTTGAGTTGATTGGGCATGAGCATGCCCTTATACACGATGGTTCTCGTGGAAAGGGAGGGAAGATAACATTCCACCGGGGATTTTTTTAAAGTATCCTGGTTCCGCAGGGCTTTTTCCAGCTTTTTCCTGAAAATATAGAGCTGAAATTCCAGATCCGTGATCCCCTTATGGTCCTCCTCCCCCTTTTGCGCCGGGGAAACCGGGTCCTGGGGGACGAGAACCACCTGTTCCACCAGGGGTTCCACGGATTTGGCCATGACGCCGATCACCCCGCTTTCCGTGGGGACCTCCCGCCAGGCGAGCGCCCGCAGGCCGCTGGTTCCGGCGGTTTGTTCGATCAACTTTTTGCAAAAAGACCGAAGCTCCCCGGCGGTTTTGCCCGTTCCCTTACCGGGCAGGAACACCAGCCCCGTCCCGTAAGCTCCCGGTTCGGGAAGACCGGGGATGATCGTTTTATAATACCCATGGGGAATCTGGATCAGGACGCCGGAGCCATCCCCGGTTTTATTATCGGCGCTTTCCGCGCCCCGGTGCTCCATCCGTTCCAGAACCTCTAATCCCCACTTTACTATATCATGGGAAGGACGGCCCTTAATATCCGCGACAAACCCTATTCCACAAGAATCATGTTCATCTTCCGGCCGGTAAAGTCCCTGACGACTGCACTGGTCAGCCCCTTCTTCGTGTTCACCCATAATAAACTCCTCCCGGGCGCCGTGCAGACACCCGTTCTCAAAGGCCCTTCATAAAAAACCATGCGCCCCTTCTTTTCAAAGGCAGGACGCTTGCCCCGTTTTTCAAAGCCTGTAGCCTATTATTTTTATATGGAATTGTGTTTTTATGCAAGATATTTGTATAAATTTTCAATAATTGGTAGACCGGCCCCGGTTTGTCTGCCCCATGATCCAGGGTATTTTCCGATACCGGCCAAAATAGAGACCGCATCCTGCTAATATAAGGGATAAAGGCGGAAATCTCCGTCCCCGCCCGGTCATGGTACCGGCTAAAAAACCGGCCATCCCCTGCTGCGGATACTGCCGAACCTACTCCCGGGCGGCATATTTAGAGAGACTTCACCTCTTCCACGGTCAGATGCAGGCTTTGGGCAATCACCTCCACCGAAACGCCATAGCCCTTGAGGAGCCGGGCTGATTCCAATTTTTCCCGGTAGGCTTCCGCCTGCTTTTTCTCCGTGCCTATCTGGATACCTTCCTCACGGGCAAGCCGTTTGTCCTCCAAGACACTCTCTACCAATGCGTCAAACATCGTCTGGTACTCCTTCTTCCCTACGTGCTCCT